>JBOGXT010000645.1:0-2459 GCA_050694635.1 Thermoleophilaceae bacterium | reverse complement strand
GGCGCGTGTCGAGCTTCAAGCTGTGGCTGCGCTACGCCAAGCCGGCCCGTGGGCGTCTGACGGTCGACGCCGGCGCGGAGCGGGCGCTGCGCGAGCGGGGCACCAGCCTGCTGCCGGTCGGCGTGGTCGAGGTGGAGGGGGACTTCGAGGCGGGCGACGCCGTGGAGGTCCGCTGCGAGGGCCGCCTGGTGGGTAAGGGCATCGCCGGCTTCTCGGCCGAGGAGCTGCGCCGCGTCAAGGGGCTGAAGACCGACCAGGTGCGCGAGCTGCTCCCGCGGGCGACGGAGGAGGCCGTGCACCGCGACTACTTCGTGTTGGATTGAAGCCGGCACTCCGTTCGCCCGACGACCGGGAGATCCTCAAGCTGGCGCTCCCGGCCGGTACCCTTGCCCCAGATGGCCACCACCGCGCAGACGGTCGCCGAGGTCTGTGCGGGCGCCAAGCGCGCCTCGCGGACGCTCGCACGGCTCGACACCGAGACCAAGAACGCCGCGCTCCACGCGATGGCGAACGCGCTCGAGCTGAGGACCGGCGAGATTCTCGAGGCCAACGAGCGCGACATGCATGAGGGGCGCGAGTCCGGCCTGCACTCGGGCCTCCTCGACCGGCTCCAGCTGACCGAGGAGCGCCTGGCCGGCATCGCCGGCGACGTGCGGGCGATCGCCGCCCTGCCCGACCCGGTGGGCGAGACGATCGAGGGCTTCCGGCTCGCCAACGGGCTCGACGTCCGGCGCGTGCGCACGCCGCTCGGCGTCGTCGCCGTGGTCTACGAGGCGCGGCCGAACGTGACGATCGACTGCTCGGCGCTCTGCCTGAAGTCGGGCAACGCGATCGTGCTGCGCGGTTCCTCCACCGCGGCGCACTCGAACGCGGTGCTGGCCCAGGTCGCCTCCACGGCGGCTGTCGTCGGGGCCGGGCTGCCCGAGGGGTCGATCTCGATCGTCACCGGCGGCGACCGCGACGAGCTGCGTCAGATCTCCACTCAGGACGGCGTCGTGGACCTGATCATTCCGCGCGGGGGAGAGGGGCTGAAGGCGGCGCTGAAGGAGCACGCGACGGTGCCCGTGATGTACGCCGCGGCGGGCAACTGCCACGTGTTCGTGGACGCGAGCGCGAACCTCGAGGACGCTGTCGCGATCGCGGTCAACGCCAAGGTCCAGCGCCCGTCGGTCTGCAACGCGGCCGAGACGCTGCTCGTGCACGCCGAGGTGGCGGGCGAGTTCCTGCCGGTCGCCCTGCGCGAGCTGCGCGAGCGCGGCGTGGAGCTGCGCGTCGACGGCCGCACGCGCGCGGTGGCCGGTGAGCTGGCCGACTCGCTCGCCGACGCCTCCGAGGAGGACTGGGCGACCGAGTACCACGCGCTGATCCTGGCCGTGAGGGTGGTGGACTCGGCGGAGGAGGCGATCGACCATGTCAACCGCTACGGCTCGGGGCATTCGGAGGCGATCGTGACCGGCTCCACGAGTTCGGCGCGGGCGTTCACCGAGGGCGTCGACGCCGCCTGCGTGTACGTCAACGCCTCCACACGCTTCACCGACGGCGCCGTGTTCGGCATGGGCGCGGAGATCGGCAACTCGACCCAGAAGCTCCACGCGCGCGGGCCGATCGCGCTCCGCGAGCTGACCACCTACAAGTTCGTGATCGAGGGATCCGGGCAGGTCCGCGAGTAGCTCGGTTTGCGCGTCGGGATCCTCGGAGGCGCCTTCAACCCGCCGCACGTCGGCCACCTGGTCTGCGCGCAGGAGGCGCTCGTGCAGCTGGAGCTGGAGAAGGTGGTGTTCATGCCGGTCGGCCACGCGCCGCACCGGGAGCTCCAGGACGACCCGGGCGCCGAGGTCCGGCTGGAGATGGTCGAGCTGGCCGCCGGCGACGACGCTCGGTTTGGGGTGTCGCGCGCGGAGCTGGACCGCGACGGCCCGTCCTACACCGCCGACACGCTGCGCGAGCTGCGCGAGAAGGCGCCGGACGACGAGCTGTTCCTGATCCTGGGCGGCGACCAGGCCGCGGCGCTGGCGGCCTGGCACGAGCCGGAGACGGTGCTGTCGCTGGCCACGGTCGCGGTGTTGGAGCGCACCAACTGGTCGCGGAACGCGATCGGCATCAAGATCGGGCGGCTGCCGGGCGCGGAGCGGATCCGCTACCTCGACATGCCGCTGATGCAGATCTCGTCGAGCTCGATCCGGCGCCGGGTGGCCCAGGGCCGCCCGATCCGGTACCTGGTGCCGGACAAGGTGGCGAGCTATATCGGCGCGAACGAGCTGTACGGGGCGGCGAAGGCGGCCCCGGCGAAGGCGGCGCTGGCGACGAAGGCGGCTGCCACGTGACGGATTCCGCCGCGCTCGCCGAGCGCATCGCCGCGATCGCGTCGGATCGCAAGGCGATCGACATCCGCGTGATCGACCTGCGCGGAATCGTGTCCTACACCGACTTCTTCGTGATCTGCTCGGGCAACACCGAGC
>JBOGXT010000644.1:0-3650 GCA_050694635.1 Thermoleophilaceae bacterium | reverse complement strand
GTGTCGCCGAGCTGAGGGAGCGCCGGCAGGCCGCGCCGGCGGACGTCCGCGCGCGAGCGCAGATCATCGGCCAGGCGATCCTGCGCGTCGGCGAGGCGGCGAAGGATCTGCAGCGGCCGGGGCACGTGCTCGATGACGTTCGGCCTCGCGAGGTAGATCCGCGAGCGGGAGGCGTCGAAGGCGGACATCGCCGAGAGCCGGCGGTCGGGGTCGCTTGCGAGGTCGACGGTGACCGTGCGCTGCGCGTCATCGATGGCGATGTCGAGCTCGGCGGTCTGCGGTCCGCTGGCCGCACCGGGGTCGAACACGTCGCGCAGGATCTCCTCGGGCTCGCCCGAGCGGGTCACGCGCCGCAGCAAGCGGCCGTACCCGCTCTTGCCGGCGCCGTTGTCGCCGAAGATCACGTTAAGGCCCGGCTTCAGTGCGAGCGTCTGGCCCTCGGCCAGGCAGTTGATGTTGCGCAGGTCGCGGACGGCCCGCAGCTCCACGGCCCCGAACTCGTCCTGGTCTGCGGGCAGATCCTTGAGGGCCAGGGGCACGGGCGGAACGGCGTCCGCCGTGCGTGCGAGGATCCTGAACACCTCTCGCGCGCTGTCGCCTTCAAGCGGCCCCGTGGTCACACGGCGCAGCAGGTCCTGCTGCCAGAGCGGCAGCTCCTTGGACCACTCGTGGATTCGCTTCTGCAGCAGCATGGACGGGCCGGCAAGTTTCGCACGGGGGGCGGACGCGGCCCGGCTTTTGCCAGCAGTCGCGGTGCGTGGGAGCGGTCGCGGCGTCCTCGGACTCGGCGAGGTTGACGCTCGCCCACCGTGCGTGGTGACGCAACCTGGCGCGCTGGAGCTCGATCGGACTAGACGGTCGCCCTGCCTTTCTTAATGGGCCGAATCCTCCGGCCCCTCGTGTTCACTACAGGAGGCCGGCATGCCCGATCACCCTCATCCCGTCGACGATCGCCCGGCGCAGCCCGACTACACGCGGATGCGCCGGGTCGTCATCGAGGAGCGCCAGCAGAAGACGCTCGAGCACGTCCGGTCCTCGACCGGCTACAGCGACGACGTCAGCCCGCACGCCCACAGCGCCCAGACGTTCCGGCTGATCAACCAGCGCAAGGAGCTCGACAAGCTCCCCGAGGCCGACTACGTCGTCCCGGTCCTGGAGCAGTGGAAGTACTGGACCAAGATGAACGACTGGGACTCGCGCAACGCCCTGCTCGAGCAACTGCTGGCGAAGCTGCGTCGCCGCGAGGCCACGGCCGGCGAGATCCAGGTCCTGGTCGTCGTCTGCCGTCCCACCTGGGCGAAGGTCGCGCGCAGCCTGCGGCGCTACGGCGGCGTCCCGCTCGACGCTTCCGCTGACGGGCCGCATCGCCGCGAAGAGGCGCGCCGCGTCAACGAGCTCGACCGCGACGAGCTCGACCAGGTCATCCAGCACGCGCTGCTGGACGCGCTGCTGCATTGCCCGCGCCCGCTGCCGCGCCGCTTCTTCGCGTGGCTCCAGACCCCGCTGGTGCACCGCGCGCTCGACCACGTCCGCCAGGACCTGACCGAGCACGACACCGTCCTGCCGCTCGACACCGGGATCCGCGAGGTCGTCGAGGCCGTCCTCGCCGACGACCGGGCCGAGGCCGCCGCCGCGTTCCGCGAGCCCGCGTCCCCCGCCCACGCCCAGTGGCTGCGTACGCTCGACCTGCCGGCGATCTTTGAGCTCTCGCACGAGTACGCGACCTACGCGCGGACCCGCAGCGCCTGCGAGCGCGCCGTCGAACGCCTCCCCAATCGCCAGCGCCAGGTCGTCCAAGGCCACTACTTCGAGGCCATGACGCAGACCGAGCTCGCCGCCCGGCACGGCCTCGCCGACTCCACGATTCGCAACACGCACTCGGGCGCGCTGCGCAATCTACGCCGCGACGACGAGCTCTTCGACGTCCTCGAGGCTGTCGGCAAGGTCCGCGACCTTGCACGGCGGCTCGAGCTCGAAGCCGAGCGTCGCGCCGCGTAGCGAAAACGGCACGCTGACGCGCGGCGTTACGCAAGCTGGCGGCATGGCCACTCTCGTCCAGCTCGCCAGCTCCGGGCCGCCGGCATCATCGCTGCCCCGTTCATCCTCATCGTCCTGCTACATCGCGTGTGCGCGCTGTAGCGAGAGTGGGCCACGACGCGGACCCACGCGGCGCACCACGCTGCTGTGCGACGCCGGGCGCCGCCAGTTATCTACTGGACCGCCTCGCGCTCGTTGCGGGTGGCGTGCTCACGGAACCGCGCGGCTAGGTCCAAGCGGCCATCGTTCTGCGCGAACACAGCCATCCGCCGCAGCAGCGCGGCCTCATCGAGCAGCCCGGCTCGTCGCGACGCCGACGTCGCTTGCGCGGGGTCACCGGGGCAGTGGTCGGCTACGGCGTCCTCGATGCGGCGCGACAGCCGGTCGATCAGCGTGGCGGTGCGCTCGATCGTGGCGATCGGCGTCTGCTCGCTCCAGCCAGCCAGGTAGCTGATGGAGAACTCGCCGGGGTCGATCCCGCTCGAGGCGCAGACGCTGTATGCGGTGGTCTCGGCGACGAGCTCCTCGGCGGCCGTGTCGAGCTCGGGGTCGTCGTCCTGGCGATCGGCGCGCACTAGGGCGTGCGACAGCTCGTGGACGAGCGTCTTGACCCGCCGGTTCGGCGGATGCGTGGCTTCGACGACGATGGCCTTCGTCTTGGGCCGGTAGTAGCCGTCGGCGCCGGAGGCGATCGGCTCGAAGGTGACCGTGGAGCCGATCTCGGTCGCGAGCGCGGTCAGCGGCTCGAGCCACGGCGCGAGCTCGTCGCCGTCGATCTCGGCCACCGCCGGCGGGTCGAGCGGCGCCGGCTCGGCTGGCGGAGGCAGCTCGTCGACCTGCGAGCGATCGAACACCGCGGTGAGGCGGAAGAACGTGCGCGGCTTCTCGGCCGGATCGGCGCCGCCGTCGCGCCAGGCCTGCAGCTTGGCCTTCGACGGCGGGCACGGCGCGAAGATCCGCAGCGCATTCTCGCCGCGGCGCACGCAGTACCCGAGCGCCAGCCACGCCTTGAAGCCGGCGACGCGCGTCGCGTCGGGCCTCTGCATCGCGACCAGCAGCTGATTCCGGAACGAATAGGAGTGAAAATGCCGGCGCGTGGTGAGCCAACGCTGCCAGCCGTCGGAGCTGCGCAGCGCGTCGACGGCCTGCTGGACGAATGCGCGGTCGGCGGCACGGCGCTGCTCGCGCTCGGCGTCGGTCAGCTGGGTGCGCTTGGGCATCAGGGTGCTCCTCTCGGTAGGCGTGATCGGCCCGGCGCTCAGGGCGCCGGGCGCTGGCTGGTGGTCAGGCGACGGCGTCGACGAGTTCGTCGAGCTGGTGGCGCAGGGCGACGACGGCGGGGCAGCCCGCCTGCTGGGAGTGCTCGACGTAGGCGGCCACGAGCCCGGCGAGCTCGGCCTGGCTGTGGACGTGGCGCTCGATCAGGTAGACGTGGCCGGCGTGGTCGACGGGGACGTCGCTGATCGCGACGCGCCCGTTGATGCGCTGCGCCACCACGGCGCGGGTGCCGTTCGGGAGCTGGTAGCGGGCGAGCTCGCGCCGGGTGCCGGCGGCGGTCATCGGTCCGTCTCCCGGGCTCCGTGCGCCCAGCGGGCGTTCGAGCCGTATCCGCG
>JBOGXT010000643.1:0-10074 GCA_050694635.1 Thermoleophilaceae bacterium | reverse complement strand
CCTACGCCTCGCGCCCGGCCTCCGCCTCGCACCCAACCCCCGCCGCACCCTGGTCGCCATGAGCGGCGGTGTCGACAGCGCCGCCGCCGCTCAGCTCGCCCTCGAAGCGGGCGACGAGGTCGTCGCCGTCACTCTCGAGCTCTGGGCGGATCCCGCCACCGACGGCGGGCGCTCCTGCTGCTCGCCCCAGGCCGTCACGGGGGCGCGGGCGCTGGCCCACCGCATGGGCGTCCCACACGTGACGCTCGACCTGCGCGAGCGATTCCGCGCCGCGGTGGTGGACCGCTTCGTGGACGGTTACACGTCCGGCCGCACCCCCAACCCGTGCGTGCGCTGCAACGGGGAGGTTCGCTTCGACGCGATGCTCGAGCTCGCCGCCACGCTGGGCGCCGCCCGCCTCGCGACCGGCCACTACGCCCGCATCGGGCGCGACCGGCACGGTCCGTTGATCCGCTCCGCCGTCGACCCGCGCAAGGACCAGAGCTACATGCTCGCCAAGCTCGACCCCGCCCTCCTCGACAGGCTCAGCTTCCCGCTCGGGGGCCTCACCAAGGATGCCGTGCGTGCGCTGGCGCGCGACGCCGGTCTCCCCGTGGCCGATAAGCGCGAGAGCCAGGACCTCTGCTTCGTCGCCGGCCTCGGCGGCCGCGCCTTCCTCCGGCGCCACGGCGGCCCACGCCTGCGCCGCCCGGGTGAGATCGTCGACCGCGACGGCCGCGTGCTCGGCCGTCACGAGGGCCAGCACGAGTTCACGGTCGGCCAGCGCCGCGGGCTGGGGCTGCCCACCACGGAGCCGCTCTACGTGTTGCGCAAGGACGCCGCCGCGAACCTGGTCGTGGTCGGCCCGAAGCGGGAGCTTGCCGCCACGACCGTCCGGCTGGAGGACTCCCGTCTGCACCGCCCCGCGGAGCAGGTGGGCCAGGTGCGCCTGCGCTACCACGCCGAGCCCATCGCGTGCCGGGCACGAAGCGAAGCCGACGGCGCCCTCGTGCTGCAGCTGGCCGAGGCGGCGCACGCCGTCGCACCGGGGCAGCTCGCCTGCCTGATGCGAGATGATTGCGTCGTGGGGGAAGGCACGATCGGGGAGCCGAAGTGAAGGAGCGCATCGACCTCGAGGCGCCGCTGTCCGGCGACTTCTACGCCGTGGTGCGGCTGATCATCGGCGGCATCGCCGAGCGGGTGGACTTCGCCTTCGAGGAGATCGACGACCTCCAGCTCGCGGTCGAGCGGCTGCTCGCGGAGGCGGGCACCATCGGGAGCGTGCAGCTCTCGTTCGAGGTCGTGGCGAACGGCATCCGCACGCGCGTCGGCCCGCTCAGCGAGCACAAGGTGGCCGAGGCCCTGCGCGACGGCGACGTCGCGCCCGGGGTGCTGACGCTGCGCCGCATCCTCCAAACCGTGGTCGACTCGTTCGGTGTGGAAGAGTCCGAGGACGGCCGGATCGTCGTCAGGCTCGAGAAGCTGAAGGGCCTCGCTTGAACGTCCCGCGCGCCAACGCCGCGAGCGCCGACGCCCGGCGCGCGAGCAGCCCCGAGCGGGCCCGCGAGGAGGACCGCGAGCTGCTGCGCCGCTACCACCAGAGCGGCGACACCACCGCGCGCGAGGAGCTGATCCAGCGCCACCTGCCGCTGGTGCGCTCGCTGGCCCGCCGCTACGCCGGCCGCGGCGAGGCGCTCGAGGACATCGAGCAGGTCGGCGCGATCGGCCTGATCAAGGCGATCGACCGCTTCGAGCTCGAGCGCGAGGTGTCGCTCGCCACGTACGCCACGCCCAACGTGGTGGGCGAGATCAAGCGCCACTTCCGCGACAAGGGCTGGGCGATCCGCGTGCCGCGGGCGCTGCAGGAGCTAAACGCCTCGATGTCCGGTGCGATAGAGCGGCTCACGGGCCGGCTCGGGCGCTCGCCTAGCATCGGCGAGATCGCGGAGGAGCTGAAGACCACCCCGGAAGAAGTGCTCGAGGCGATGGAAGTGGGCTCCGCCTACTCGACGGTCTCGCTCTCGAGCGGCCCGAGCGGCGAGGAGGAGCTCGACCCGCTCGAGACGATCGGCGGCGAGGACGCCGGGTTCGAGCGCTCCGAGGACCGCGCCGCGCTCGAGCCGGCGCTCGAGCGGCTCGCCCCCCGCGAGCGCGAGATCCTGCGCATGCGCTTCGAGGAGGGCCTGCCCCAGACCCAGATCGCGCAGCGCGTCGGGCTCTCGCAGATGCACGTCTCGCGCCTCATCCGCAAGTCGCTCGCGGTCATGCGCGAGGAACTGCTGCGCTGAGCGCGAAATCTGCGTTAAGGACAGGTTGTCCCTTCGCTCCGAAGGTAAACGAACTTGTCCATAGGGGGTATAAACCGCCGCGGCAGCGGATCCGCTCGCCGAGATCAAACCTTGGAGGGACAACTTGATGGGGAAGCTCAGTAGACGTGCGCTGGCGCTCCTTCTCGCCGTCCTCTGCATGTCTGTGGTCGCCGCCTGCGGCGACGACGACGACGGAGGCGACGGCGGAGGCGGAGGCGGCGGTGAGGCCAAGAGCGGTGGCTCGGTCACCATCTCGCAGACATCGCAACCGGACTTCCTGGACCCGGCGCTGAGCTACACCGTGAACGGCATCGAGCCGCTCTGGCTCGTGTACACGCCGCTGATCACCTATCCGCGCACCGGTACGGACACGGACTCGGAGCTGATCCCGGGCCTCGCCGAGGAGATGCCGACCATCTCCGAGGACGGCAAGACGTACGAGCTGACGCTGCGAAAGGGCCTCAAGTACTCGGACGGCTCGCCGGTGAAGGCGGCCGACTTCGAGCACACGATCAAGCGCGTGCTGAACCTCGAGTCGGGCGGCTCCGCCTTCTACCTCGTGATCGAGGGCGCGCAGGAGTACGTCGACGCCGGCAAGCCCGAGGGCGACATCTCCGGCATCGAGACGAACGACCAGACCGGCAAGATCACGATCAACCTGACCGCGCCGGACGGCTCGTTCTCGCACGTGCTCGCGATGTGGTTCGCGGGCCTGGTGCCGAGCGACACCCCGTTCAGGAACCTGACCGAAGAGCCGCCGCCGGGCGTCGGGCCGTACAAGATCACGGAGTCCGTGCCGAACCGTCAGTTCGTGATGGAGAAGAACACGAACTTCCCGGACCTCGGCGAGGACATCCCGCCGGGCAACATCGACACGATCACGACCAAGATCATCAAGAACGCCCAACGCCAGGCGCAGGACGTGATCTCTGGCGATCTCGACTACATGCAGGACCCGCCGCCGGCCGACATCAAGCCGGAGGTCCAGGCGGAGTACTCGGACCGGTACGAGGAGGTCACGAGCGCCTCCACGTACTACGTCTTCATGAACCACCGGGTGCCGCCGTTCGACAAGCCCGAGATCCGCGACGCCGTCAACTACGGCATCGACAAGCCCGCGCTGGCCCGCCTGTTCGCGGGCGAGGTCGCTCCGGGCTGCTCGTTCCTGCCGCCCGGCGTTCCCGGCTTCGACGAGGCCCTGGACGTCGAGGAGTGCCCGTGGGGCAACCCAAACGAGCCGCCGGATCTGGAGAAGGCGCGCCAGATGATCGAGGACGCCGGTGAGGCCGGCACCAAGCTCACGGTGTACGGCAACAACGACGACCCGACCGACAAGGTCACCGCGGCGATCGCCGACCAGCTCACGAAGATGGGCTTCGAGGCGAAGCCGAAGATCCTCGACGGCGGCGTCTACTTCCAGACCATCGGAAGCGCCAAGGAGCGCGCCCAGGTCGGCTTCGCCAACTGGTTCCAGGACTTCCCGCACCCGAAGAACTTCATGTTCCTCGTGGACGGCAAGTCGATTCAGCCGACGCTCAACCAGAACTTCGGGAACGTCGACGACCCGGAGATCACCAAGGGGATCGCGGAGCTGAACCAGGAGCCCGAGCTGACCGACGAGGTCGGGGAGCGTTGGAGGGAGCTGAACGTCCAGCTGGTCGAGGGCGCGCACGTCGTCCCCTACGGCCACCGGAAGCTGGCCACCTTCTTCTCGGAGCGGATGGACTTCGAGAACTGCAGGCGGTTCCACCCGGTGTACTTCAACGACTACTCGAGCTGGTGCCTGAAGTAGCCATGTGACACACCCCCACGGGGAGGGCGCCGACGGCGCCCTCCCCGTGGGGTAGTGTGTGCCCAAGGGAGTGGGAGTGCTTCACACATGGCGACCGAGCCTGTAATCGAGCAGACCGGACTGCAGGGCCCGGCGGCCTGGGAGGAGGAGGCCGAGCGCGAGCAGGTCCACGGACTGGGACCGTGGCGGCTCGGGCTCCGGCGGCTGCGCCGCAACAAGGTGGCGCTTGCCTTCGGGGTGGTGTTCATCCTGCTCGTGGCCTCCTGCCTGGCCGCGCCGCTGTGGGCGGACCAAGTCGCGAAGACCGGGCCCGACACGAACCATCTGTCGGACACGATCAAGGTCGACGGGGAGACCACTAACGTCGTCGGCCTCGACGGCGTGCCGATCGGGCCGCAGTGGCTCAAGGCCGACGGCAAGTTCTTCCTCGGCGCCGACCGCAACGGCCGCGACATCATGGTGCGGCTTCTGTACGGGGGACGCAACTCGCTGCTGATCGGCGTCAGCGCGGCGATGATCACCACGCTGCTGTCGATCGTCCTGGGGCTGCTCGCGGGGTACTTCCGCGGCTGGGTCGACATCGTGATCAGAGCGCTGCTCGACATCATCTGGTCGTTCCCGGTGATCATCCTGGGCGTGGCGCTGGGCGTGGCGCTGGCGCTCGGCGGCATCACCATCGGTCCGATCAGCCTCGAGGGCGACTCGCTCCTCATACCGATCGGCATCATCGGGCTCGTCTACGTGCCCTACATGTCGCGGCCGATCCGCGGCCAGGTGCTGGCTCTGCGCGAGAAGGAGTTCATCGAGTCGGCGCGCGCGCAGGGCGCCGGACCGCTCAGGATCATGTTCACCGAGGTCCTGCCCAACCTGGCCTCGACACTGCTGGTCTTCTTCACGCTGCTGATCGCCAACGCGGTGCTGCTCGAGGCGGCGCTGTCGTTCCTCGGCGCCGGCGTGCGTCCGCCGAACCCGTCCTGGGGAACGATGATCGACGAGGGCGTCGACCGCATCGCCACCGCGCCCCATCTCACGATCGTCCCCGGCGCGATGCTCGTGCTGACGGTGCTGTCGCTCAACGTGTTCGGCGACGGCGTGCGGGACGCGCTCGACCCGCGGGCGAAGGTCCGTCTGGAGCACTAGGGAGCCCGGTGGGCCGCTTCGTCGTTCGCCGGCTTCTGCAGATGGCGCTGGTGATGTTCGCGGTGTCGGTGCTCACGTTCCTGATCTTCAACGTGATCCCGAACGGCGATCCCGCGGTGCGGATGGCGGGGCGCCAGGCGAGCGACTCGACGATCGAGGCCATCCGCGAGGAGTGGGGCTTCAACGACTCGCTGCCGCAGCAGTACGTGACGACCATGAAGAAGGTCTTCACCGGCGACCTGACGTCCCAGTTCACGCAGCTGCCGGTGGGGGAGGAGATCCGCAAGGGGCTGCCGCGCACGATCTCGCTGGCGGTCGGCGCGGCGCTCCTGTGGATGTTCGTCGCGATCTGCTTCGGGCTCTACAGCGCCGTGAAGGCGGGGAGGTTCGCCGACCGCTTCCTGACGATCATCGCGCTGGTCGGCATCTCGATGCCGGTCTTCTGGATCGGGGCGCTGATGAACCACTACCTGGGCTTCAAGCTGGGGTGGTTCCCGAACGGCGGGTACGTCGAGCTGACCGAGGACCCGATCGATTGGGCCTACCACCTCATCCTGCCCTGGACCGCGCTCGCGATCCTGTTCATCGGGTTCTACTCGCGCGTGCTGCGGTCGAACGTGCTCGACACGATCAACGAGGACTACGTGCGCACGGCCCGCGCGAAGGGTCTCGGCGAGCGCCAGATCATGGTGCGCCACGTGCTGCGCAACTCGATGATCCCGATCGTCACGCTCTGGGGGCTCGACTTCGGCGCGGTCGTCGGCGGCGGCGCGATCCTCACCGAGACCGTCTTCGACCTCCAGGGGGTCGGCCAGTACGCGGCCGAGGCGATCGGCCAGCTGGACGTGCCGCCCGTGCTCGCCACGACGATGTTCCTGGCGTTCTTCGTCGTGCTGATGAACGCGATCGTGGACATCCTGTACGCGTACCTCGATCCTCGGATCCGGCTTCAGTGAGCGACACCCAGCCGCTGCTGACGGTCGAGGACCTGCGCGTCTCGTTCGCCACCGAGGAGGGGATCGTACAGGCGGTCGACGGCGTCTCGTTCGAGCTCGCGCCGGGCGAGGTGCTGGCGGTGGTCGGGGAGTCCGGCTCGGGCAAGTCCGTCACGGCGATGACGCTGATGGGACTGACGCGCTCGCCGAACGCGCGCTTCGAGGGCCACGCCCACTACAAGGGGACCGAGCTCATCGACGCGTCTGAGGACGAGCTGCGGCGGGTGCGCGGCGCCGAGATCGCGATGATCTTCCAGGACCCGATGACGTCGCTGAATCCCGTGGTCAGGATCGGCAACCAGATCGTCGAGCAGATCCAGGAGCACGAGGGGGTGCCCGACCAGCAGGCCCGCGAGCGCACCGTCGAGCTGCTCGAGCGGGTCGGGATCCCGCGCGCCCGGGAGCGCGTCGACAACTATCCGTTCGAGTTCTCGGGCGGCATGCGCCAGCGGGTGATGATCGCCCTCGCGCTCTCCTGCAATCCGTCGATCCTGATCGCCGACGAGCCCACTACGGCGCTCGACGTGACGATCCAGGCGCAGATCCTGCAGCGGATCCGCGAGCTGCGGGAGGAGACCGGCGCCGCCGTCGTCCTCGTCACCCACGACCTCGGCGTGGTCGCCGACATCGCCGACCGCATCGCGGTGATGTACGCGGGCCGGATCATCGAGCAGGGGACGCTCGACCAGATCTTCTACGACCCGCAGCACCCCTACACGTGGGGCCTGCTCGGGTCGATCACGCGGGTCGACAAGCCGCGGCCGGAGCGGCTGCCGGCGATCGCCGGCCTGCCGCCGTCGCTGGCGAACCGGCCGGAGGGCTGCCACTTCCGCCCGCGCTGCCCGCACGAGTTCTCTGAGTGCTCGAAGGTCCCGCCGCTCGAGTCGCGTGTGGGTGGGCAGGCCGCGCAGACCGCGCACCTCGACCGCTGCTGGCTTCCCGTGGAGGAGAAGCGCGCCAAGCGCGAGGTGCAGCCGGGCGAGATCGGCCTCGGCGCCAAAGAGAGCATGCCGGCGTGAGCGTGGAGGCCACCGAGCCCACGGCGGGCGGCGGGGCGTCGCCGGACGGCGGGGCCCCGCTCGTGGAGGTCGAGCACCTCAAGGTCTTCTTTCCGATCAAGCAGGGCATCCTGGTCGAGCGCGAGGTCGCCCGGGTCCACGCGGTGAACGACGTGACGCTGTCTATCGCCGAGGGCGAGACGCTCGGGCTGGTGGGCGAGTCGGGCTGCGGCAAGACCACGATGTCGCGGGCGATCATGCGGCTGATCGACGCCACCGAGGGCACGCTGCGCTTCCGGGGGGAGGACGTGACGACGGCGGGCCGCAAGCGGATGGAGCCGCTGCGGCGCGAGATGCAGATGGTCTTCCAGGATCCGTTCGCGTCGCTCAACCCGCGCAAGCGCGTGGGGCAGATCATCGGGATGCCGCTGCGCCTGCACGGCTCGGACCGCAAGGACGTGGAGCCGCAGGTGCGCGAGCTGCTCGGCAAGGTGGGGCTCCACAAGGAGCACATCAACCGCTTCCCGCACGAGTTCTCGGGCGGGCAGCGCCAGCGGATCGGGGTGGCGCGGGCGCTGGCGCTTGAGCCGCGGCTGATCGTGCTCGACGAGCCAGTCTCGGCGCTGGACGTGTCGGTGCAGGCCCAGATCATCAACCTGCTCGACGACCTCCAGGACGACTTCAAGCTGACCTATCTGTTCGTGGCGCACGACCTGTCGGTGGTGCGGCACGTGTCGGACCGGATCGCGGTCATGTACCTCGGCAAGCTGATGGAGGTCTCGCCGGCCGAGGAGCTCTACACGAAGCCGATCCACCCGTACACCTCCGCGCTCCTGTCGGCGATCCCGATCCCGGACCCGGAGGAGAACCGGCGCCGCGAGCGGCTCGTGGTGAGCGGCGAGCCGCCCAACCCGATCAACCCGCCGTCCGGGTGCGTCTTCCACCCGCGCTGTCCGCGGGCATCTGACGTCTGCCGCCAGGTGGAGCCGCCGCTGGTGCGTTATCCGAACGGCCATCTGGCGGCCTGCCACCACCCGATGAGCGTGGGCCCGGCCGAGATCGACGCGGCCGCGAAGGACCCCGCGAGCCCGCTCTCCTCGGGCGACGAATTGCCACAAATCGCCCAATCCGAGGGCGGCGGCGTTCAGGCTTAGGGCAGCTTCCGCCCGAAATCCACCACGGAGGGGGCGCGTCCTTCGATAGGGCTTGACCGAGCCCTGCCGGAAGCGCTTGAGTGCGGCCCGTGCCCGTGACGGCGGCTAAACGCCGCCCGCCCCACTCGTCGCGCTCACCGCCCAAGCATCCTCAGCCACGGACGGCGGACTAGCCCCTGCCCGGGGGTCGCCCTGCAGAAGTTGTTGCAAGAAATACTTGGCGATCCGCCGGAACCTGTGTCAGAGTGCCCCCAGTTCGCAGAGGTTTGGGACGCAAACCTGTGCGAAGTTCTGCCCGGAGAGATTCAGAAAAGGAACCCCCATGCCGACCAAGCGCTAGCCACACCTCGTGGACCGCGCCCGAGGCGCGATTTCACGGCAGTAAGAACGACCCTTTCCCTAAGGCCGCAACGGCCTGACAATGAGTTGACCTTCCTGGGGCCGTGCGCAGACACGGCCCCAGTGTTTTCGCTAGCCGTTTCACGGGCTAGGCTCCTCCGGTCTTGAGCGCGACCGTTGAGCTATTTGCACGGGAGCCCCGGGCCCGGTGGTTCTTCGGTGCGCTGCTCCAGTCAGAGCTCGGGACGGGGGCGGCGTACGTCGCCCTCCTGTTGATCGCCTACGACCGGTGGCATTCCCCGTGGGCCATCACGCTCGTCCTGCTCGCCGAGCTGCTGCCGGCGATGTTGCTCGGGCCGGTGTTCGGAGCGGCCGCCGACCGCTGGTCTCGCAAGTGGTGCGTCGTCACGGCGGATCTCCTGCGGTTCGTCGCGTTCGTCGGCATCGCGATGGCCGACAGCTTCGGGCTCACACTCGCCTTAGCCCTCCTGGCCGGCTGCGGGACCGGGCTGTTCACGCCGGCTTCCCTGGCATCGCTGCCGGGCTTGGTCGAGTCGCGGCGTCTCCCGGGCGCCACGTCCGTGTATGCCGCCGTCGGCGACCTCGGCTTCACGGTCGGTCCCGCAGTCGCGGCGCTCGTGCTGCTCTTCGGCACCCCTGAGCAGCTGATCGGGATGAATGGGTTGACGTTCGCGATCTCCGCGTTAGTCCTAGGGAGACTCGCCTTTGGGCAAGCGCCCTCGGCTGTGGAGGCATCGCGGCCGTCTCTCTTTCGAGAGGCGGTGCAGGGCATGGCCGCGACCGCAGGGATTGGCGGAGTCCGGGCGCTGCTGGGTGT
Source organism: Thermoleophilaceae bacterium (assembly GCA_050694635.1). Classification (GTDB taxonomy): domain Bacteria; phylum Actinomycetota; class Thermoleophilia; order Solirubrobacterales; family Thermoleophilaceae; genus JACVRW01. The sequence continues at coordinate 530 of JBOGXT010000643.1, read as the reverse complement.
TTCGGCGGGCGCTCTCTTCTTCGCGGGTATGTTCAACGTGGCAGAGCTTCCCTTCGCCGAGGACATTCTTCATAGCGGCGAGGTCGGCTATTCCGTGCTCGCCGCGGCTTTTGGGATCGGCTTCGTCACCGGCTCGCTGACGGGTACCAGAGGCGGGGCACCTGCGCTCCTCAAGGTCAGGTATCGGCTTGGACTGCTGATTCTCGCGACAGGATTCATAGCCACCGGCCTCGCTCCCGTATACGTGGCGGCGTTGGGAGCCTTTGTGTTCGGTGGCATCGGTAATGGGATGCTGATCGTGTACGAGCGTCAGCTGATACAGGCGACCGTGCCGGACCGTCTCGCCGGGAGGATCTTCGGCGTCAAGGACGCCCTCTCGGCGTGGGCGTTCGGGTTGGCCTTCGTGTGCGCGGGTGCGCTCATTACGCTCATCGGCGTGCGTGAGCTCCTGGTCGTCGCGGGAATCGGCGGCCTGGCCGCGTGGCTCGTGTCCCTGCGGGCGCTCGGCGGCGCGTTCAACGCGCAGGAGC
>JBOGXT010000642.1:0-1940 GCA_050694635.1 Thermoleophilaceae bacterium | reverse complement strand
GGTCGAACACGGTGCCGCCGAGCAACATCGCGTCGGCGGCGTCTGGTGGGAAGGCGGGGCGCCCGCCCTCCCGCAGGCGGCGCACTATCGCGGCGCGCAGGTGCGGCGTCTGGCCCGATAGCCAGGTGGCCGCCCCCTCGCAGAGCCAGGCCCAGCGGACGTAGCGCCGGAAGGCGCCCCACGAGAAGGGGGGCGGCAGCTCGGGGTTGTTGGCGCCCACCACGACGTGGGCGTACTCGTGCTCGGGCGAGAGCAGCAGCGCCTCGCGCGAGCCCGGCACGCCCGAGGCGCGCCGCTCGAGCGCGGGCGGCGCCAGCACGTGGATCTCACGCTCGCCGAACCAGCCGGCGAAGTAGCGCCGGCTGGCCGGAGCGGCCACGAAGCGGGCCAGGGGCAGCCACGGATGCGCGAGCGCCAGCGCCCACGGGCGCGGATGGAGCACCACCGCCACGTCGGCGGGCGTGCCCTCGAACAGGCCGTTCATGTCGTCGCGCAGCACCTCGAGCGCGGCTAGCACCGCTGCCGCCTCCTCGACCTGGGAGGAGTCGTGGCGGGCGGAGAAGGAGAGCGAGTGCGACTCGACCCATGGCACGGGGCGGAACTCTGGCACGGGCGGGCCGAGGCGCCCGCCCGTGCCAGGTCCCGTCGAGCTAGATCGAGCGCTGGTAGGTGCGGAACACCCACGTGGCGAACATGCCCGCCGCAACGAGGAACGCGATCAGGAGCCCGGTGCGGGTGAGCACGAACGTCCAGTCGATGTCCTCCATCGCCACCGAGCGGCCCGCCTCGATCGCCCAGTTGACGGGGTTTAAGTCGGCCACCGTCCGCATCCACTCGGGCTGGAGGTCCTCCTGCATGAACGCGCCCGACAGGAACGTGAGCGGCAGCTGCAGGAACCGCGAGCAGCTCAACGCGGCGCCCGCCGCTGGACCTCGACCAGCTGCTGGAACGTCGGCCGATTGATCCAGTGGGTGAGCGGCTGGTTGATGGCGCCGACCGGTCGGTGACGCACGGCGTCGTAGCACCACTGGTCTGACGGCTTGCCGTAGTCCTCGCAGGCCTCGTCGCGGTAGAGCTGGGCCGGGTCGACCGCCAGCGCCGCCTTCAGGGAGGCGGCGAGCCGAGCGCGGCAGCGGCCCAGGCCGGCGCTCGGCCGGCGGCCGCCGCGGCCGTGTGCGTCGACGTCCATGAGCAGCTGCGGGTTGAAGTAGGCGGTCTGTGGCCCCATCACCGCGATCGGGCGGCCGGACTCGGACTCGCGCGCCGAGGTGCGCGCCTCGGCGATGTAGGCGTTGATGCCTGCGACGTAGTCGGTCACGTCGCGCTGCAGGCCCGCACCGGCCGCGCCGTACACGTCGTCGGCGAGGTTGTACTGGCGCTGCAGGTCGGCCTCCGTGTAGGGCGCGACGCGCCACTGGTCGCGGTCCACCTCGCGGTTGCCGGGGGAGCCGCCGGCGAAGGACGAGAGCCGGGCGCGCCCCGAGTTGCGCAGCACGTCAATGACGAAGAGGCGGTCCTCGGCGCCGACATACCCGAGCCCGAACATGGTGCCGGAGCGAGTCGTGCCGTACACGTGCGGGACGCCGAAGCCGGCGTCGCGCACGATGGTCACGTCATCGCGCGGGGAGTAGGTGCGCGCGGCCTCGCCGTCCTTGACGCCGAAGGTGGGTCCTTGAAGTACTTGGCGATGTCGCCGGGCTGGAGGCCGGGGGAGGCGTAGACCAGGTCGCCGTACATCCCGAGCTCCGTCGAGGAGTGCGTCGGGCGCGGGGCGCCGGGGCAGTTCGTGGTGGCGCCCGGGGGGCAGGCGGCGAGGAAGGCGGTCAGGTCGACCGCGTTCGCGTGGCCGTTGGCGCCCGGCGGGAGGATGCTCCAGAAGCCCCCGCCGTCGCCCGTGCCGTAGGGCTGGACCGGGCTCTGGCCGCCGCCCCCGCCCGGGA
>JBOGXT010000641.1:0-26245 GCA_050694635.1 Thermoleophilaceae bacterium | reverse complement strand
GCAAGAACCTGGGCGCGCTGGGCGACGGGGGCGCGGTGTGCACAAACGATCCGGAGCTGGCCGCGCGCGCACGCCGCCTGCGCAACCTCGGGCAGAGCATCAAGGGACAGCACGACGAGGCGGGCTGCAACGAGCGACTCGATGGCCTGCAGGCTGCCTTCCTGCGCGTGAAGCTCCGCCGGCTCGAGCAGGCGAACGCCGCGCGGCGGCGAAGCGCCGCTCTCTACCGGCGGCTGCTTCCCGCCGCCGCGCGTTCGCTGCGACCGGATCCGCGCTGCGAGTGCGTCTATCACGTGTTCCCGCTCCGGGTCCCGAGGCGCAATGCATTCCGCGCCGAGCTTGCGGCCCGCGGGGTGCAAACGGGTGTCCACTACTCGCCCTGCGTGCCAAGCCAGCCGCCGTTCGGAGGCTCGAACTCGGTCAGCGTGCCAAGGGCCGAAGCGTGGGCGGCCCATGAGGTATCGCTCCCGATCTTCCCCGGCGTGACGACCGGCGAGGTCGTGCAGGTCGCCGAGGCGGTCGAGGCGGCGCTGGAGGCCGTGGGGTGAACAACGGCTCGAACGGCCTGCCCGCGCTCAGATTCGGCATCGTGGGCCTCGGCTACTGGGGGCCGAACCTTCTGCGCGTCCTCGCGGAGCTGCCGGACGCGGAGGTGCGCTGGATATGCGACCTCGACCCGGAGCGCCTGAAGCGATTCGGCCGCCGCTACCCGGCCGTAGAGCTCACCAACGACGTGGACGTGCTGCTGAGGGACGTGGAGGTCGACGCCCTCGTCATCGCCACCCCCGTCTTCACTCACTTCGACCTCGCCTTGCGCTCACTCCAGGCCGGCAAGCACACCTTCGTCGAGAAGCCGCTCGCCCCATCCACCGCGCTCGCCGAGGAGCTGGTGGCGATCGCGGATTCCGCGGAGCTCGTCCTCATGTGCGGGCACACCTTCGTGTACAGCCCGCCGGTCCTCGCGGTGAAAGAGCTGATCGAGCGGGGGGAGCTCGGAGAGATCTTCTTCATCTCGTCAAGCCGCGTGAACCTTGGGCTTCACCAGCGCGACGTGAGCGTCATCTGGGACCTGGCCCCGCACGACTTCTCGATCCTGCTCTACTGGCTCGAGGAAGTCCCCGAGTGCGTGCGCGCGGTGGGGCGCGACTCGGTCGTGCCGGGGGTGGCCGACGTGGCGTTCGTCACGCTGACCTACCGCTCCGGCATCGTCGCGAACGTGGAGCTGGCCTGGCTGGCGCCGAGCAAGCTCCGACGGACGGTGGTGGTCGGCAGCGAGAAGATGGTCATCTACGACGACGGCACTGTCGAGCCGGTACGCGTCTTCGACCACGGTGTCGTCTACAAGGACCCGGAGACCTTCGGCGAGTATCACCTCTCCTACCGGACCGGCGACATCCTCTCGCCAAAGGTCGAGGGATACGAGCCACTCGCGAGGGAGCTGCACGATTTCGCGACTGCCGTACGCTCGGGGCGGCAGACCCTGGCAAGCGCACAGCTTGCAAAAGACGTCGTCAGGCTGACGGAGGCGGCCGACACGTCGCTCCGGCGAGGCGGCCGCGAGGTGGGGCTGGGACGCGACGAGCCGAACGGCCCGTCGCGTCCCCGGTTCCAGCGCGAGCTGGCGCAACCCGCGCGCCGATGAGCGCCTCCGGTATCGAGCACCTGGACGCCGACGCCGGGCGCCTCCCCTGGCCCGCCGCGCTCGCCGCCGAGCGAGCACCCGCCGGGCCGCTCGTGGCACCTCGTCATGGAGCGCGCGACGTCGCGATGAGGCGCCTGCTCGCCATGAGCGACGTCTGTGCGATGGCCGCGGCTCTGGGCGCCGCGCTCGCGCTGTCGGCGCATCCCCGGGAGCTGGCGTGGGGACTCCTGACGCTGCCGGCCTGGGTGGTCGTGTTCAAGGCCTACGGCCTGTACGACCGCGACATCAAGCGCATCAGCCACATGTCCTTGGACGACCTTCCCTGGATCTTCCACGCCCTGCTCGTGGGCTGCCTGGGGCTCTTCGCGTTCTACAAGCTCACGCCCGCGCAGAGCATCGAGGTTTCGATCCTCGCGGCGTTCGGGGGCTTTGCCACGGTCGCCGTCGTCGCGCTGCGTGCGCTGAGCCGGCGGCTCGCCGTGCGAATGCTCGGGCCCGAGCGTGTGCTGCTCGTCGGAGAGAGCGACCAGCTCAGCCTGCTCGCCCGGAAGATGCGCGCCCACCGCGAGTACGGGGTCGAGCCGGTTGGCTTGATATCGCTGGGGGGCCGAATCGACCTGGAGCTTCCGCGCGTCGTGGCTCGGCACCGTGTCGAGCGCGTTGTGGTGGCGCACGGCGATCTCGTCGAGGCCGAGCTGCTCGAGCTCCTGCGAAGCTGCCGCCGGCTTGGCGTGAAGATGAGCGTGCTGCCTCAGCTCTTCGACGCGCTCGGCCCGTCCGTGGAGGTCGACGACGTCGAGGGCGTGACCGTGCTGGGCATCAACCCGCCCGTGCTCCCGCGCTCGTCGCGACTCCTGAAGCGCGCCATGGACCTGGCGGGCGCCACGGCCGGGCTGTTGCTGACCGCGCCTCTGTGGGTCCCGATCGCCGCCGCCATCAAGCTCGACTCCCCCGGTCCAGTGCTGTTCCGCCAGCGCCGGATCGGGCGAGGCGGCCGCCCGTTCGAGCTCGTCAAGTTCCGGACGATGTCGGTGGACGCAGAGGACCGGCGCGCCGCGCTGCTCGCGGAGAGTCGCGACCCCGGCTGGCTGAAGCTGGACGACGACCCCAGGATCACTCGGGTCGGGGGCGTCCTGCGGCGCTGGAGCCTCGACGAGGTGCCGCAGCTCTGGAACGTCGTCCGCGGCGAGATGAGCCTGGTGGGGCCGCGGCCGCTCATCGAATCCGAGGACCGCCAGCTGATCGGCTGGCGACGGAGCCGGGTGGACCTGACGCCGGGGCTGACCGGCCTCTGGCAGGTCCTCGGTCGCACGAGCATCCCGTTCGAGGAGATGATCAAGCTCGACTACCTCTATGTCACGAACTGGACGCTCTGGACCGACGTCCGATTGATCCTGCGGACGTTGCCCGCGGTCCTCTTGCGCCGAGGTGCCAACTAGTGGCGGTGCGCGGAGCGGTCGTTCTCGGCAAGGGAACGCTCGCCGTGCGGGTCGCGGACTGGTTCCTGCGCAGTCCCGGCTACGAGCTGCTTCAGGTCGTGCCGGTGATGCCCGAGCCCGCCTGGACCGACTCGCTCGCGGGCTGGGCGCGCAGCAGGCGCGTGCCGGTCGTGGCGAGCGGCGACTACCGCGATCTGCAGCTCGAGCGGGCGGAGCTCGGCATCTCCGTCTTCTACGACCGGATCCTGCCGCCCGACGTCATCGCCCGCTTCGGCAGGCTGCTCAACATCCACAACGGGCCCCTTCCTCGCTACCGCGGCGTGGCGCCGATCAACTGGGCGCTCAAGAACGGCGAGCCCCGGCACGGGGTCACGATCCACGAGATCACGCCGGGCGTCGACGAGGGGCCGATCGTGGCCCAGCTCGAGTACACCATCTATCCAGAGTTCGACGAGGTCGTCGACGTCTATCACCGCGCCCTCGAGTACTGCTGGACGCTGTTCCAGCAGACGCTGCCCCTGCTCGACAGGATCGCGCCGCGTGCTCAAGACCACTCGCGGGCCACCTACTACAGCGCCCGCGACCGCCGGCTGCTCGGCGAGCGCGCAGGCTTCACTCGCGGGCTCAGTCTGAGGACCTGATGGACGAGCCGGGAATCCTCTACGTCGTCGGCACGCGCCCGAACTTCGTGAAGATGGCCCCGGTGATCGCGGAGCTGTGGCGCCGGCTTCCGACGGCGAGGCACGTGCTCGTGCACACGGGCCAGCACTACGACTGCCTGATGTCCCAGGTCTTCCTCGACACGCTGGGCGTGCCGGAGCCGGACCACATGCTCGGCGTGGGCTCCGGTACCCATGCCTCGCAAACCGCGCGCGTGATGCAGCGCATCGAGCCGGTCCTCGAGCGCGAGCGCCCCGACATCGTGATCGTCCCCGGAGATGTGAACTCGACGCTCGCCGCGGCGCTCGTGGCCGTGAAGCTCGGGATTCCGCTCGCCCACATCGAGTCGGGGCTGCGCAGCTTCGATCGAGGGATGCCCGAGGAGATCAACCGGATCGTGGCCGACGCGTTCGCACAGGAGCTGTTCGTGCACTGCCATGACGCGATCGGAAACCTCAGCGCCGAGGGCGTCTGCGAGGGGCGAATCCACTTCGTGGGCAACACGATGATCGACAGCCTGGTGGCGATGGAGGAGCGCTTCCGAGCGGCGCGGACGTACGAGCGCTTCGGGCTGAACGTGGGCGGCTACCTACTCGTGACGCTTCACCGTCCCGCGCTCGTCGACGGGCCGCTCTTGTCCGAGGTGCTGCTCAGGCTGGAGGCGGTCAGCCGGGATCTGCCCGTGGTCTTTCCGGTTCATCCCCGCACCCGCAAGATGATCTCCGTCGTGCCGCGCGGACGGTTGCTGCTCACGGACCCGCTCGGCTATCTGGACTTCCTATCGCTGGAGGCCGCCGCGGCGGCCGTTCTCACGGACTCGGGCGGGATCCAGGAAGAGACCACGCATCTCGGGGTTCCGTGCTTCACCCTGCGCGACAACACGGAACGTCCGGTCACGGTGCGTCAGGGCACCAACACGCTGCTGGGCCTCGAGCCGGCCAAGATCGACGAGATACTGCCCGCTCTGGACGGGATTGGCACGCCGCCGGCCCGCCCCGAGCTCTGGGACGGGCGCGCCGCCGGGCGCGTCGGGGACGTGCTCGAGCGAACGCTCGTGAACGCCGCGATGGAGTACGCGTGACCGGGGGCCGGCCGTGAGGACCTGGATCGATCTCGCGAACTCGCCACATCCGCTGCTCTTCGGCCCGGTGGCGAGGCGGCTGGAGGAGTTGGGACACGAGCTGCTCTGGAGCGCGCGGGACAACGCCCAGACCGTCGAGCTCGCGCGGCAGCACTTCAGAGACGTGGAGCTGATCGGCGGCGCCAGCCCCGCTGGGCGCGCCGCGAAGGCGCGCACGATGGCGGCCAGGATCGGGGAGCTGACGCGCTGGGCGCGCTCGCGGCGTCCCGAGCTCGCCCTCTCGCACAACTCCTATGGCCAGATCGTGGCTGCCAGGGCGCTCGGTATCCCGGCCGTCACGGCGATGGACTTCGAGCACCAGCCGCTCAACCACCTCGCCTTCCGGCTCGCGCGGCGAGTGCTGCTGCCTGCCGCGCTCGCGCGCACAGACGTCCGCCGGCAGGGAGCGACACGCCGGCGGGTGCGCTTCTACGACGGCCTCAAGGAGGAGATCTACCTCGGTGACTTCGAGCCCGACCCTGGCGTACTACAAGCGGCAGGCCTCGAGCGGGGGCCGGGAACCGCGCTCGTGGTCGCGCGCACGCCCCCGTCACGTGCGATCTACCACCGGTTCGGCAACGCCCTCTTCCTCGATGCGCTTCGGGCTGTCGGTGGCTGCCCGCACGCCGTCTGCGTGGTGCTGACGAGACATCCGGAGCAGCGGGAGGCGATCGCCGCGCTCGGGCTTTCCAAGCTCGTCATGCCCGAGCGCGCACTCGACTCGCGGTCGCTGATGTGGGAGGCGGACCTCGTGCTCGGCGCGGGCGGCACGATGACGCGCGAGGCGGCGCTGCTCGGGGTTCCGACGTTCAGCCTGTTCGCCGGGGCCACGCCCGCTGTCGACCGCTGGCTCGAGGAGCGCGGGGCACTCCGCCAGCTCAGGAGTGCGTCCGAGCTGTTGCCGCTGCGCCCGCGCGCGCGACCCCCCCACGACCTACCCGGGCTCAGGCGCCGCAGCGACGAGCTGGTGGACGTGTTCGCCCGGGCGGCGACCGAGGGCTGGACGCGACCGGTGCGTGCGCGGGTGGCGGTGGCGGCGCGTGGATAGGAGCGCGCGAGCCCTGGCCTGGGCGCGCCGCCTCGAGGCCTGGGCCGCGGCTCGCCAGTGGCGGGGGAGCGATCCCTACGAGGGCCTGAACGCCAGCCGTCTCGTGGGGCCGCTGCGCGGGTGGCCGCTCAGCCGGCGGCTCGTGATCCAGACCGTGAAGCGCTCGCCGGTCGACCTGCGACCGATCCTGGGAATCCGCCCGGCCGCCAACCCGGCCGGTGTGGCCTGGGTCGCCTCCGCCTACGCCCTGAACGGCATGCTGGAAAGGGAGCAGGCCGGGCACCGCCTGCGGGCCGCGCTCGCGGTGCTCGAGCAGCTGCGCTGCCCGGGCTTCAGCGAGCCCTGCTGGGGCTACGGCTTCGACTTCCAGTCGCGCGTCCTGTTCTATGGACGCGAAGAGCCCAACACGGTCGCCACGGCGTTTGCCGGCATGGCGCTGCTCGACGCCTACGATGCCCTCGGCGAGGCCTCGCTGCTCGAACGCGCGCGGGACGTCGGGCGCTTCTTCCTACGCCACGTTCCGCTCACCGCCGACGGCGACGGCGGCTACTTCGGCTATGCGCCGGGCGACCGCTCGCCCGTCCACAACTCGAGCATGCTCGTGGCCGCCCTGCTCGCCCGCATCTGCGGAGCAGGCACGGGAGGCGAAGGCTTCCGCTCCGCCGCCGAGGCGGCGCTCGCCTACACCATCGCGCGCCAGCGTCCCGATGGCTCCTGGCCCTACGGCGAACGACCGAACCTCGGCTGGGTCGACAACTTCCACACCGGCTATGTGCTCGACGCGCTTGACGCGTGCGCCACTGCCGGCGTCGCCGCCGGTGCGGCACGCGATGCCTGGGACCGCGGCCTGCGCTTCTACCGACGTGAGCTCTTCCGGCGCGACGGGGCGCCGCGCTACTACTCCGGCTCGACGTATCCGCTGGACGCGCAGTGCGTGGCGCAGGCTATGCAGACCCTCTCGATCGCCTCGCGCCACGAGCCCTCGTGCCGGGCGGACGCGTGGCGGGTGTTCGAGTTCGCCCGGAGGAGGATGCTCGACCGGGACGGCCTTCCGGTGTTCCAGCGCAGGCGGCTGTACACGGTCCGGATTCCGCACATGCGTTGGGTCATCGCCCCTACGTTGCTGGCGCTGGTGCGCCTCATGGCCGCCGAGTCGCAGCGGCCACGGCCTGCCGAGTCGTCCGGGACCGCCTGGGCAGACGGGACCGAAGTCCGGCCGCGACGGTCGTTGCCCGTCGGCGATCGCGCTGGTTGATCCCGCCGGCCACCCACAGCACGGCCACGTAGGCGGCCGTTCCGGCGAGTAGCGCGGGAACGAGGCCGATGGGGCCCTCCAGCACCGACTGCGCGGTCCGCGCGGCGCCGAAGCCCGCACCGAACGCCAAGCCGACCGCGCCGAGCTCCCGCCGTCCGACCAGGCGCAGCACGGGCTGCTCGAGATGAGGGCGGATGACCAGGGCGAGAAGGCCCAAGCCGAACACCGCGCCCGCGACCATCCCCAGCGCTGTGCCCGTGACGCCGAGCCACAGCGTGAGGAGGATCACTGCCGCGACGGTCGTCGCCGATCCCACCAGCGCGAGAACCGAGCTGGTCAACGGGCGGTCGACGGCGAGGAGGGCGGTCCGCAGAACGGCGGCGATCGAGAGCACCGCCGGCATGAGCAGGAGCAGCGCAAGCGCGTCCGCCGCCACCGCGAAGCCAGGTCCGAAGAGCGCCATCACGCCGCTCGCCGCACCGCCCGCGGCCGCGGCCGGGAGCAGCAGGCCCATTGCGCAGTAGCGGATGGTCTCGGCGATCGCGCGGTCAAAGCCCTCCCGGTCGCCGCCTCTCCGGCGCTCCACCAGCGTGGGGAACAGCATCTCGGTGACGGTCCAGTTCATGTCGACAAGCCGGCGTCCGAGCATCCACGCGCGGTTGTAGGCACCTACGGTGGTGACGGTCCCGAACGAGCCGAGGACCCAGGTTCCAACCTCGTTGGTGACGCCGTTTGCGATCGTGCCGGGAACGATCTTCAAGCCGAATCGGATCATCTCGGGAAGCGTGCGGAACCCCTCCCGCAGGTCCGCTGCCGAGACGGGGGCGCGCATGAACGTACGTGCGGAGGCCACGCGGTGGACGAGCGAGGTCCCGCTCGCCGCGATGTTCGCTGCTACGAGCGCCCAGACCGTCCCGTAGGCGAGGCCGACCACGACGGCGAACGCGAGGAACGCCGCAGCCTGGTGAAGTCGAATCCCGAACAGCTGCCGGCCGGCTCGGAACCCGGAGAGCACCGCATCGAAGTTCCAGGCGGTGTTACCGAGCATCAGGAAGCTCGCCATGTTCAGGACGGCCGGTTCGAACAGGTCCGGCTGTCCGATGGGACCGGCGAACAAGACGTAGGTGATCGCGATGCCGACGGCCGCGACGACCGCGGTGAGCGCCGCCGAGAATGCGAGCATTGCGACGAAGAGCGCGGTCACGCGGGGGGCGCGCGGCTCGAGCGTGGCGAGCTCTCGCACGAAGGCGGCGCGCTCGCGCAGCGAGGACAGGAACGCCACGGCGCTGACGGGCGCGAGGACCAGTGCGTACTCGCCGACGACCGCGATGCCGTAGACGCGCGCTACCAGGATCATGGACAGCACACCGAGCACCGCCATCGCGACGAAGCTCAGGCCGCCGAACGCCGCGGCCTCTCCGTAAGTCGCGCGGCGCCTCACGATGCGCCGCCAGGCGCCGGTGGCGTCGCGGTCCGGCGCCGCGCGAGCTCAGCGAGCACGGCCTCGGCGCGCCCGGACCAGGTTTCCTCGCGGACTCGCGCGCGTCTCGTCGCCCCGTCACCGGGCTGGGCCAGCGACTGCTCGATGGCGCATGCGAAGGCGTCGGCCCCGTCCGCCACCCGGACGTGGTCGGCGTACCGCTCGAGCTCCCTGAAGCGCGTGGTCACGACCGGTCGCCCGACGGCGAGGTACTCCTTCAGCTTGACCGGGTTGCAGGCCTCGATCCAGGGGCTCCCGTTCCACGGCATCAGCAGCACGTCGCAGGCCGCCATGTACGCGGCGACCCGCTCGTAGGGACGCTTTCCGAGCAGCGAGACGTTCGGGAGCGCGAAGGCCTCCTTCGGCATGGTGCACTCGCCGACGAGCACGAACTGCACCGTCGGTAGCCGCCGCGCGACCTCGACGATCAGTTTCGGGTCGAGTGTGTGCGCCTCGATGCTGCCGACGAAGCCCGCCCGGGGACGCGGCAGGCGCCGCACGTCGTCCGGCTCGCTCAGCTCACCGCGTCCGGCGGCCGCGAAGACGTCGAAGTCGACGCCGTGGTCCACGAACGCCGCCTGCCGGCACTCGAATCGCTCCTGCTCGTAGAGGGCCGTGGAGCAGAACAGAGTCAGGTCGGCGCGCCGCTTCAGCCCGCGGTCGAGCGCCTCGATGCGGCTCCGGTCCACGCCCTCGAAGCTCTCGAAGCGGTCGGTGCGCTGGTACACGAGTGCCTCGGCCGGGAGCGAGTCGAGCGCCTCGGCGGCGGTCGGGACCGCGACCCAGACCAGCGGCCTGCGAATGCCAAGCGAGCGCGCAGCCCTCCGAACCTGGAGCGGCAGCGCGCGGCGTCGCGAGACCCCACCGAGGCGCCCCGGCAGCGCGAAGCCCGTGAGCACGGCGAAGTTCGGCCGCACGACGACGAGTCCCCTCCTGAGGCTGAGGAGCTTCCGCGCGACGCGGCGATGGAACATCGCTCCCGCGCGCGGAGCCGGCATCCGCATGCCGATGGAGTTCACGTAGAGCACGGGCCGGTCTGCGCTCAGCTCGCGCATCATCTGGAGGTCGTAGTGGCCGCGGTTGTGGTACCACCAGTCGACCCCGCCGAAGCAGATGACGCCGTCGAAGCGGCCCGTCCCAGAACGCGCGCCGCTCATCGCTCGGCCGGGCGTCGGCTCGCTCCCAGGATCACCGCCGCCCACAGCCACGTGATGTACAGGGGAAAGACCTGCCCGACGGGCGCGAACAGCGCGACCACGACCCAGAAGACGGCGACGGCGAGCAATCCGGCCCGCCAGGGATCGAGCGTGGGAGGTCCGCGGCCTAAGGCAGCGGACCCGATCACGCCCGCGAAGCTCAGGACGTAGAGCAGGGTGCCCATGAGGCCGAGCTCGGTCGCGAACAGGAGCGGTACGTTGTGGATCCCGAGGTGGAGCTCGGCCGTCTGCGGCACGTCGTCGAGCAGCGGGAAGTACTCCGCGTTCCGTTCGCGGAAGGTGCTCCAGCCGAAGCCCACGATCGGCCGCTCGCTCACCATCGCCAGGGCCGCGGCGTTGACGTTCTTCCGCTCCGAGACCGAGCGAGAGGCGTCCTTGCGCTGCTGGGCTCGGGTCTCCAGGCCAGGGACGAAGTTGAGCAGGGCGATCACGAACACCGCGCCCGCCGCGACCGCGGGCACCGTCAGCGGCCGCAACCGGGGCGCCGCCGTCAGCACGAGCAGGGTCGACACGATCGACGCGAGCCATACCGAGCGGGTCAGCGTGAACAGGAGCCCGGCGGCGCAGAGCACTGCGACCGCGATGGCCGCCGCGCGCCAGAGCCAGCTTCGCCACGTGGACGCGGCGACCAGCGCGGCGACGCCTCCCGCGAACAGGCCCACGCCGTTGGCGTTCGCCTCGAGGAACGGGCCCCGTGCCCTCCCGCCGTGAAGTCCGTGCGACGGATCGAGGATGAACTGCGGGAAGACGAGCGCTCGCGGACCGAGGGTCTCGAACAGAGCCGTCAGGCCCAGGTAGCCGCCGAATGCGACGAGTCCCGACAGCAGGATCGTCCGCTGGCGAGCCGTGCGGAAGGCGAGTGGCGCGACCAGGACGAGCGCAAACGGCACCGCGAAGCGGTCGAGCAGGCCGAACAGGGCGGTGCGATCGGTCAGCGTTCCCGCGGCGATCGCCGAGCCGACGGCCCACAGCAGGGTCAGGGCGAGAAGCGCGTGCACCGGCTGGGGCCTGAGCGACGGCCTGTCCCGAGCCGCCGGCGCCCGCAGGAGGACGGCGGCGAGGCCGGCGATGAGGAAGAGGCGGTCGGGCGCCGCGTTGCTCGGGAGCCCGAAGGCATCCCAGTGGTTGTTGAAGACCGACAGAAGCAGGGCGGCGGTGAGGAGCCAGGCGGGGTCGAGCCGCCAGGCCAGGTAGGCGAGCGCCGCCGCGCCCAGCAGTCCCAGAACCGCGACGAGAGCGAGGTAACCCTCCAGCGGCACGGCTAGCCGAGCTGCCGCCGGAGCTTGCGGTGCTCCCGCCAGACCGCCAGCGACGCGCCGAGCGCGAGACCGGCGACCAGCGCCGCGAAGACCAGAAGCTGCAGGACGGAGTCGCGATCGCTGCTCGCGACGTGAGCGCGCTGTATCACATCGAGCAGCGCCGTTGACCCCGCGGTGCCCTGGCTTGCCCGGTACGTCTCGCCGACGGTGCGTGCGCGCAGCTCGGCCGTCGCCACGTCGGACTTCGCTCTGTTGAGCGCCTCGAGCTGGGCCTCGTAGGGCCATGCCTCGTGCTGTCCGGCCGCGTCGTCGAGCGTCGCGCGGCGCGTCTCCAGCTCCTCGACCGCATCGCGGTAGCGCTGGAGCAGCTCGTTCGAAGTCGCGTTCGAGGCCGCCAGTCGGCGGGCACGTCTCACCAGGGCGTCGCTCACGGCGTTCGCGGTGGCGATCGCCGACCGCGCGGAAGTGGTCTCCGCGCGGATCCGGAAGACCGGGCTCTCGGGGATCGGAGCCGCCGAGATGCGGCTACGGAGCTCGCGGCGGCGGATGCCGAGGGCGCGCGCGGCCCGCGCCACCACGGCGTCGCCCGCCACCGAGCGGCTGTAGGTCTCGGCAAGGGCCTCCGTCGCCTGGGTAAAGCCCACGAGCATCTCCGGGCTGCTCGCGTCCAAGCGGCCCACCGAGAGGCGCACGTCAGCGTTGTAGCTGGGCGAACGGGCGAGTCCGGCGGCCACCGCGCCGCCGACCAGCAGGAGCACGGGAATGATCGCGACGAAGGGGTGGCGGCACAGGGCCGACCAGAGGGTGACTCGGGGTGGCGCGCCGGCACGCCGCGGCTGAGGGCCGTTCGAGGGCTCCGGGACGGTGAAGTCGACCGGCTCGACGAGATCGACGCCGAGCTTGGATCTTCGCTTGAGCGGCCACATGCTCTAACGGGTAACGGCCCCGCCCTCCGGGTCCTCGCTTCCGCCTGCGAGAAGCAGCCGGATGCAAGCGTTCACCCGACGAGAAATGGAGCGCCCGGGGTGACCGTACAGCCGGTATTCGTGTTCTCAGTCACGAGGAGCGGGTCGACCCTGGTGCAACGAATCCTCGGTTCGTACGAGGAGATCGCAACCGCCACGGAGCCGTACCTGCTGCTGCCATACCTGTACACGCTGCGCAAGCGTGGCGTCGTCTCGGAATACACGCATCACTTCGCAGTCGAGGCGATCGAGGACTTCTGTGACCGGCTACCGAAGGGGGTGGACGACTACCGGAGCGAGGTGCGCGCCCTCGTGCTCCGCCTCTACGAGAAGGCGGCCGGCGAGGGCGCGCGCTACTTCGTAGACAAGACGCCCGCGTACTTCTTCGTCGTCGACGACATCCTGCGCCTGTTTCCGGACGGCAAGTTCATCTTCCTGTGGCGCAATCCGCTCAGCGTCCTGGCGTCGCTCATACGGTTTCGTGAGGGCCTGTGGGACCCGGCCAGCTACCCGGAGAACCTCTTCAACGGCCTCCCCAGCCTGGTGTCGGCCTATCGCCGCCACGAGGAGCGCGCCTGCAGCGTGCGCTACGAGGACCTCGTCGTCGGAGACGAGGGGCCTTGGCGGCGCCTCATGTCCTACCTGGAGGTGGAGTTCGACCCCGCGTCCCTGAGGCGATTCAGCGACGTACGGCTCCCCGGACGCGGCGGCGACCCCTTCGGGGTGAAGCAGTACTCCTCACTCAGCACCGAGCCGCTGGGCAAGTGGAGGGAGACGCTCAACAACCCCGTCCGCAAGGCCTGGTGCCGCCGCTACCTGCGCTGGCTCGGACGCGACCGGCTCGAGGTGATGGGCTACGACCTCGACGAGCTGCGCGCACAACTCGACGAAGCGCCTTCGAGCACCGCGGGAACCGGCGCCGACTGCGCGCGTCTCGCGAGCGCGCTGCTCAAGGAGCCCCTGCGGGCGCGCGCGCGACGCAGCGTCGGCCTCCATCGGCCAAGTGGCCTGCGGTACCTGTTCGAAGCGTGATGGCGGCGCCGCTCCTCAACCCGCTCCCCGTGACGGTCGTGGTGGCCGCGTTCGAGGAGGCCGCGCTTCTGCGACGTGCCCTCGACAGCGTCGCCCGGCAGCGCCCGCGGCCGCCGGCCGAGGTGATCGTCGTGGACGATGGCTCGAGCGACGAGACGGCGGCGGTGGCCGCCGAGCTCGGCGCGCGCGTGATCCGCCACGCCGCCAACCGCGGTGCCTCCGTGGCGCGCAACAGCGGCATCCGGGCGGCGCGCCAGCCGTGGGTCGCCCTACTCGACCATGACGACGAGTGGCTCCCTCACCACCTGGCCACGTTGTGGGAGCTTCGAGATGGACATGTGCTGGTCGCCGCATCGGCGCTCTGGTGCGGCGCCGACCCATCCGAAGACCGACTCCACTGCGTCCCGCCACAAGGTGCGCTCGTGCTGCGCTCTCCGGCGTCGTTGCTCTATCCCGGCAACATGATCGCGCTCAGCGCGACCATGGTTCGCCGCGACGACCTGCTCGCGGTGAACGGCTTCGTACAGTCCCATGGGGTGGCGGACCTCGACCTCTGGGTCCGCCTGCTCGAGCGCGGGACGGCCGTCGTCTCGCCGACCCTCACGACGCTCTACCACCTCCACGAGCGGCAGACGTCGCGAGACGTACGAGCCATGCAGGCGGCCCACCTTTCCGTGGCAACATCCTTCGCGGGCAGGCCGTGGTGGTCACGGGCGCTGGTCGAACGGTGGCGTGGGAGGACCGCCTGGAACAACCTGCGCTCGGCGCTGCGTAGAGGGCGCCTCCGCGAGGCTGCGCTCGAGGCCGCGGTGATCGCGGCTCGCCCGGCGCGGGCTCGAGGTGCGGCGGAGGCCTGGTTTCGGAGTGGGCGGCTGCGGCGGCGCAGCGCCGGGGTGGCGCGCGATGGGTGCCCCTCCGTTGCGGTGCTCGGCGGCCCGGGACAGCTCGAACTCGCGCGGCGAGAGCTCGAGGGACGGCCGGTGGTGGACCTCACCGGGCTCGGGCGAGCCGCGGCGCTGATCAGGCTCGCACGCCGGCCGAGCGGCGTCGTTTACGTCGGGTCGGCGGGGCAGGCACGACTGGTGCGCCTGCTTGGAATCGAGGTTGCGCGAAATGCGTGAGACGATCCTTGCGCGGCTGCGGCGGACTCGTCTGTGGAGGCGTCTGCGCGGCTTCCCCAACGTCGAGCGCCTGTCGGCGCGCGGGCTTCAGGTCGGCCGAAACGTCTACCTCGGTCATGGGACTGTCCTGGACTCTGGCTTCCTGTGGCTGATAGAGATCGGGGACGACACCACGCTCTCCGCGGGAGTGCGGGTGCTCGCGCACGACTCGAGCACTCGGAAGCACACCGGCTACACGATCCTCAAGCGCGTCTCTATCGGAAGGCGGGTGTACATCGGGGCGGGAGCGATCGTCTTGCCTGGCGTGACCATCGGCGACGACGCCGTCGTGGGTGCGGGCAGCGTCGTCACCAGGGACGTGGCGCCGGGCACGGTGGTGGCGGGCAACCCGGCCCGCGCGATCGGCGAGACGGCGGCACTCGCCGCCCGCCATCGCGACGCGATGCAGACCGCCCCCCGGTATCCGCTGCGAGGCTGGACGGTCGCCGGCGGCATCACGGCCAGAGGGATGAGAGAGATGCGCGAGACGCTTAGCCGCGGCACGGGCTATGTGAGGTAGTGCGTCCTGTGATCGAAGCCAAGCCCGCCGACCACGCGCCAGCGACGGTCGTGGCGGACGGCTCACTCCGGGGTCTGCGCGCGGCGTACCTCACCTCGCGCTATCCGGCCATCTCCCACTCGTTCATTCGTCGCGAGGTGGAGACGCTGCGGGGCCTCGGCGCGCGGATCGACACCTTCGGCATCCATCGCGCCGATCCCGAACACGTGCTGAGCGCCGCCGACAGGGAGGATGATCGCCGCACCTACGCGGTCGCTCCACCCCGCTGGCGGGAGCTGTTCGGGGCGCATGCCCGGGCCGCGATCAGCCGGCCCCGCGGATTTCTCGGAGCGGTCGGGCTCGCATTGCGCGCGCCGGCCTCGAGTGCACGCGAACGCCTGCGGCGACTGATCCACTTCGCGGAGGGGGTGCAGGTCTGGCGCGAGTGCGAGCGCCGGGGGATTCGGCACGTGCATGCGCATTTCACCAGCCCGCCGGCGGATGTGGCCCTGCTGGCGGCGGAGGTGGGCGGCTGGAGCTGGAGCTTCACCGCCCACGGAGTCGACATTTCGGCGGACGCGTCGCCCTGGCTGGCCGAGAAGGTGCGCCGAGCCGCCTTCGTGGTGTGCGTGAGCGACCACGGCCGCGCCCAGCTCATGGCCTTGGTGGAGAAGGAGCACTGGCCGAAGCTGCATCTGGTTCGCTGCGGAGTAGACGTCACGGCGTTCAAGCCACGGACGCCTCGCCGGCGGGGGGGCGCGCGGCTGAGCGTGCTGACCGTCGGCCGCGCCGAGCCGGTGAAGGGCCAGATGGTGCTGCTCGAAGCGCTGGCGATGCTCGAGCAGCACGGCCTCGACGTCGCGGCCACGCTCGTGGGCGGCGGCTCGTTGCTGTCCCCGCTGCGCCAGCGCGCTCGCGAGCTCGGAGTCGCCGAGCAGGTCAACTTCGCCGGCAACGTCGGCCACGAGGGCGTGCACGCGCATTACGCCGCCGCGGATGCCTTCTGCCTGCCCAGCTTCGGCGAGGGGGTGCCGGTCGTCCTGATGGAGGCGATGGCCTCGGGGCTGCCGGTGGTGGCATCGAGGGTCGGCGGGATACAGGAGCTCGTCGAGCACGGACTGAGCGGCTTCCTGGTGCCGCCCGGCCGGCCGGACCTCATCGCGGCGGCGCTCGAGCGTTTGGCGGATGACCCGGAGCTGCGGGCGGGGATGGGTGAAGCCGGCAGGGCGATCGTGGCTGCGCATTTCGATCCCGTGGTGTCGGGGAACCGGCTCGCAGGGCTCTTCCGCGAGATGCTCGGATGTGACGGCGGCGGCTGGTAGCGTGCCTTCACGGGGTACGAGTTTCCGCTGGTTTGCGCGCCGGTCGACCGCTTCGGAGCTAGCCTGCCGCAGTCACTCGAGCCGAGGAGGACCCCTTGGACAGGCGTGAGAACCCCAGCCGTGCCGGTCACATGGGAGCCGGACTCGCGGTAGCTGCCTGCGGCGGCCTCCTCGCCGCGTCCGGCGCGGGGGCGGACCCGCCGAAGGACTCCGTCAACGGCGCCGGGCTGCTCGTCGGCCGCTCCATCAACCACTTTGCGCTCCACGCCCGTTCCGGACCGCTGGGCGAGGACCCGAAGGGCAGGGGCCACTTCCACGACAACACCGACAAGGACGGAACCGTCAAGGGCGCTCGCTTCGGCGGGCCGATCACCTGTCTGCGCGTCGACGGCAATCGCGCTGTACTCGTGCTCGATTTCCGCAACGTCAAGAACCAGCCGGACTCACGCACTGCGGTGCTGGTCTTCGTCGAGGACAACGGCACTCTACCCGGGCCGCAGTCGCCGGACCGGATCGCGGTCGTCGACCTCGCGGAGCCTACCGCCTGCCCGGATCCACTCAGTCAGACTCCCACCGGCGCGCTCGACCGCGGCGACATCAGGGTCGCGGACGCCTAGTAGTCGAGACCGCCTCGCTCCAGGCACTCCCCAGTGCCGCGGTCCCGCGCCTCGGCGAGCTGTCGCTGCGTACGCTCGCCGCAGAGCCTCATGCGCACGAGCTGCAGCCTGTGCCAGGGGAAGCGGTCGAGCAGGCGCCCGACGTCGCCGGGGTAGACCGGACCGAGGATGGCAGGGTAGGGGTCGCGCCGGTACGGGGCCGGATCCTCGGCGTAGAGCGCCACGGTGCTCGACTTGTCGCGCACGATCAGGCCGTACCGCTGGGCAGCGAGCGCGACTCCCTCGGTCGCGCGGGGCAGCCGCAACGACGCGATGTCGAGCTTGGGGTCGAGCCTGAAGCGGGCTCCCTCGGGAATCGCGTCGGGATGTTCGGTCTCGCCGTCGCTGCGCTGTGCCGGCCACGAGAAGACGCCCGCGCGCACCCGCTTGAGGTTCAGTGCCAGCGCGTGCTCGATGCGCCCGCGGCGGAGCTCCTCGACTGTCATCACTCCCGCGGCGATCGGCAGGCTCGTGGCGGTGGCGCCCCAGTACCAGCGCGCCCCGGGCCACGCGTCCGACGTGAAGTAGCCGACGCTGTGCGATACGCGGTCGATGGCCCCGCCCCAGCGGGCATGCCAGCCGTCGGCTTGCCTGCTCATGCCGAAGAACTCCCACAGGCGGTCGCTGGCGGGCTGCCAGACCGTGAGCTGGGCGTCGGGTCCATCGGCAGGACGGGCGTCCGCGGGCAGCGGCACGGCCGCGAAAGCCCGGGACGGGCCCTTGGGGATCTTCGAGTCGAGCTCCACCTCCACGGCGCGCTGGTCGCGCGAGACGCGATAGATCGGCGTCGAGGCCTTGCCGATGCCGATCCAGGGGCCGTGGCGAGCCTCCCGCTCCTCGCTCACCTGGCGCAGCAGCTCGTTCACGAGAGCGCGCGAGCGCGGATCGGGCCTCGTCCGGGAGCCCAACCGCTCATTCCAAACACTCTCAGGTGAGAACAGGCGTGGTGGCTCCTCGCGCTCCGCGGCTAGTGGGTCGGGCTCGGAAACCGCGTGGCTGCCGCCGCTGTCGCAGCCGGCGACCGCGAGCGTGAGCAGGGCGAGGAGGACGTAGACCAAGCCCGGCGCCGCCAGAACCGCGCGTGCTCGTACGTTCAGCGGACAAGGACGGGCGTTTGGATCGAATGGCACGCTGGATATCGCTACCCAAGCTCGGGACGAACATGGAGAATGCGGTCGTCCTCGCCTGGCTCAAGCGCGAGGGCGACGCGGTCGAACAGGGTACCCCGCTTGTAGAGGTCGAAACCGACAAGGCGACGTTCGTCGTCGAGGCGGAGGTCGCGGGGACGCTTGCCGCGCTGCAGGTCAAGGAGGGTGAGACCGTCCTGGTACGCGATCCGCTGGCACCTGCCTGTCGGGCGCGGTCGAGCTCGGGGAGAATGTCCTGATCGGGGTCGGCGCGGTGGTGAATTCGACGGTCCGCATTGGATCGGGCACGATCGTGACCCCTGGGTCGGCGGTGATGAACGACGTGCCCGCGGACGTGGTCGTGTCGGGCGTGCCTGCCCGCGTGATGGGCAAGAGCAGGAGGAACGCTTGAGCCCAGTCGCTCCCGCGCCGGAGCCAACGCATTCCCGGAAGCTGGTGCGAGACCTCGAATGGCTCTCAGGAATGCTTCGCATCCGGCAGTTCGAGGAGAGAGTCGAGGAGCTGTTCAGCCAGGGTCGCCTCGGGGGCACGACGCATCCCTCGGTCGGCCAGGAGGCCGTCGCCGTTGGTGCGTGCGCCGCGCTTCGACCGGGCGACGACGTCGTCTCCACGCATCGGGGACACGGGCACTTCCTGGCGCGTGGGGCGGACCCGGGCCGCATGTTCGCCGAGTTGATGGGCAAGGCGAACGGCTATTGCGGCGGCAAGGGTGGAAGCCAGCACATGTCCGCGAGCGAACTCGGCTTCCTCGGCACCAACGGCGTGACGGGCGGGGCCTCCCAATGGCGACGGGGGCGGCCCTCTCGCTGAAGGTGCGGGGCGTCGCCGGCGTCTCGCTCGCGTTCTTCGGCGATGGCGCGACGAACCAGGGGACGTTCCACGAGAGCCTCAACATGGCGGCGGTCTGGCGGCTGCCGGCCGTGTACGTATGCGAGAACAACCTCTACGCGATGTCGGTGCCGATCGCGTAGTCGACCGCCGTGCCTGACATATGGTCGCGAGGAATCGCATACGGCATGCGCTCACGGCGTGTGGATGGGATGGACCCGGAGCTGGTCTACGACGAGGTCGCAGAGGCGGTCGGCATCGCACGGGGCGGAGGCGGGCCGACCCTGATCGAAGCGCTCACCTACCGCCATCTCGGCCACTCGAAGAGCGACAAGCGCGTCTACCGCACGGCCGACGAGGAGACCTACTGGATCGAGCGCGATCCCGTGGCACGCTGGTGTGCGCGACTCCGGGCCGCCCGGTGTGCCACGGCGGCAGCTCAACGAACTCACCGCCCGCGCGCGGGAGGAGATCGAACAAGCGGTCGCTGCCGCGGCGACCGCGCCGGACCCCGACCCGGCGCACGCCGCCGAGGGCGTCTACGCATGACCAGCGCCCCGACATACACCGTACGCCGGGCGCTCTATGAGACCCTGGCCGAGGCGCTCGAGTCGGATCCGTCCGTGGTGATCATGGGCGAGGACATCGGGCCGTATGGCGGGGCGTTTGGAGTGACTGACGACCTGCACCTCCGCTTCCCCGAACGCCTCATCACCACCCCGATCTCAGAGAACTCGTTCGTGGGCGCGGCGCTCGGGGCGTCGATGACGGGGCTGCGTCCGGTGGTGGAGCTGATGTTCATGGACTTCGTCACGCTCGCCATGGATCAGCTCGTCAACCACGCCGCCAAGGTCCGCTACATGTACGACGGCCAGTATGCGGCGCCGTTCGTTCTTCGCGCGCCGTTCGGCGGCAGGCGCGGGTACGGCCCGAGCCACTCGCAGAGCCTCGAGTCCTGGTTCATGAGCGTGGCGGGCGTCAAGATCGTCTGTCCGTCGACGCCTGCCGATGCCGCCGGGCTCCTGAAAGCCGCGATCGCGGACGACGGACCCGTCCTCTTCCTCGAGCACAAGCTGCTGTATGGCGAGCAGGGCCCCCGCGAGGCGGCCTCGGCTTGTGAGCTTGGCGAGGCGGTGGTCCGCCGGGTCGGCAGCGACATCTCCCTGATCGCCTACGGCTGGATGTGCCGTCTGGCCGAACAGGTCGCGGAAGGCCTCGACGCCGAGGGATTGAGCTGCGAGGTCATCGACATGCGGACGCTCAAGCCGCTCGACCTCGACACCTTGTACTCCTCGGTCCGCAAGACCGGGCGGGTGGCTATCCTCGAGGAGGGCAACAAAACCGGCGGCGTGGGCGCCGAAGTCGCCGCCCGCATCGCAGAGGACTGCCTCGAGCATCTGCGGGGGAGGGTGGTCCGGGTCGGGGCTGCCGATGCCCCGGTCCCCGCGGCTGCGGCGCTCGAGCGAGCGGTGCTCCCGCAGCTTGAGGACATCGTGGCGGCCTGCCGGCGGGCCTTCGTCTGGTAGTCCGGCGAAACTCCGGCGCCTCGGCTGACACACGCTCGCACCCTAGGATGAGGCGAGCAGGAAGCTCGTGAACCGGGGCCGGTAGCTCAGCGGTCAGAGCAGCGGACTCATAATCCGTCGGTCGCTGGTTCGAATCCAGCCCGGCCCATTCGAGAAACCCGCTCGTAGAGCGGGTTTCTCTCTTCCTGAATGCAAGTGCTGGGACGTTGGGGCCACCCTTGGGGCCACCCGTGCGGAAGTCGCGAGCGTCCTAAGCGCGCAGAGGCGGCCCGCCGAGACGAGCCCGAATCGACCTCGACTCCCTCGCAAACGAGCTCTCGACCTCCGTTGAGACGCATCGGTTCGAGTTGGACCACCTTCGGAGCATGCGCTTGATTCCCCCCGTCGACGAAGCCGAGCCGCCGCTGCTACGCCGCGCCGCGCGTGCGACTTATGAGCAAGGGCGAGTGGAGCCAAGATCGGCTGAGCCGAGCCACCCCCGAGATTCCCGGGAGCTGGGCTACTCGAAGTGGCTAAGCAGCTGGTCGACGGTGGCCACCGCGCCGCCGACCGCCGCGGCCAGGACAAGCGCGCGGACGGCGTGACTCCTGTCGACGAGGACCGCGTACAGCGCCGCCAAGGCCAGTGCCACACCAACCATTACGGACGCTGAGGCGAGGCGGTCATGGCGGAGTTCTCGAACGGCCAGGACCGCGCCTGCGACGACGGCAACGGCGAGGAGCGTGAAGAGGGCGATGCTGCGCACCTGGAGCTGTCGGCGCAGGGCCGTTGCCTCGACGCCCTGTCCCGACGAGGCGGGGACATCCCCCGTCCTTCTCGCGGCCCTCAGCTTGGTCCTAACCTGCCGCGCGAGCCTGATTCCGTCGTGGAGGAATTTTTCGGAGATGCCGAGGGTGGACCGGTTGGAGACGATTGCCGCGTCCACGTCCATGTGGATCGGTGCCTGCATACCCTGGTTCAGCGCCTGGGTGTCGCGCGACATCAGCTGGTTGGGCGCGATGGCGCGGATGTAGTTGGCCGGCGAGACGATCCGGTCGATCTCCTCCAGCTTCTTCAGCAGCCCTGCCTCGGTTTCCAAGCCGGCGAGATCACAGATCGGGGAGAGGACGGTGCGCACTTCGCGCTGGAGGGGCTGGCAGACTTCCCGCACCCGGTCGGCGGTCGTCGCGAGATCGGCGAGCGTCAGGCCGGCCCGCCTCTCGACCTCGCTCTGCACCTCCGCATGAGTGCGCTCTCGCCACAGGTCGGAGAAGCCGTGCAGGCCACCCCACTCGGAGTCCCAGGAGTTGTTGACCGGGGGCTCCTCATAGTCGCCGTAGTACATGCGCGAGTGCCAGCCCACCCATGACCCCGACGAGGCCAGGCCCACGAACCTCACCGCCTCCCGCAGCCGGTCGCCTCGTTTGAGGCCGTCGTCGATGTCGTCCATGACCCGGGCCTCTGCCGCCTCGAGTGCCGCGATCAGGTTCTCGACTTCCGCGAGCGGTCCTACGAAATCCACGGCTTCGAGCGTATCCGCGTCTCTCGCGGGGGTGCGGGATTCACGCCGAGGCTTGAGCCGGACCGGGTTCTGCGGAGACCGGGTTTGTGGGCTCTGGCCTCTCCGACCGAGCGGTACCACGGCGCCCGCTGGTTGCCTCGCGCACCGGCGCCTCTGGCTATAACCCGATGATCAGGGCGGCCGAGACAGAAATGGTGACCAGGGACGGGTAGAGAGCTCGAAACACCGGATAGGGCCGGGCGCGAAGAAGCTCGTCGCGCCGCGGCTTCGGCATCGTCCGATAGATGCCGAAGCGGTGGGTCTCGAGCTCTCCAACGGCGCGCAACACGGCATCCTCGTCATCCGCGTCGATTCCGAGCCGATCGGCGTACCTGTCGAGCAGCGTTTCAAGCTTGATGGCCCGATGGAGCGCGCGGGCGTATAGCGCGGCATGGTGCGCATCCACATACATGAACAAGCCGACCAGGGCGGCCGCTGCTGCGCAAAGCGCCCATGAATCATCCCGTATCCCCAGTCCGGTCAACCCGGCCCAGGCCGTGAAGCCGGCCACGCGTATCGCCGTGCCGGTCGCGAGCACTCCGGTGATCGTTCGGAGCGTCACGTCGTAGTCGAGCTTCACGAGCTCGACCAAAGACTGCTCCCTCTCAACAGCAGTTGGCTCGGACGCGGGCGAGGAACTCACGAGCCCGCCTCGACTGCAGCGCGGTAGCTGTCTGCCGCTGTCTGGGCACGCTGAGCGATCGGCGGGTCGTTAGATGCGCGCGCCCAGCACGCAATCTCCTCTAGGAGACCTGGAACGAAGTCCTCGTGGAACTCGCGATATACGGTGGCTCCTCCACCGTAGTCGCCGCCCCGCAAGTCCGGTTCGAGCTTGCAAAGGTGCTGGAATCGACGCACTAGCGCTCGGGCTTCTGGTGTCAGGGTCTTGAGCTTCTTTGCACGAACATTGACTTGAACGGCCGCGGCCAAGTTCACGCTGGCCACCTCGATGCTCATCACGTTCTCGAAGAACTGGAGGAAGAAGTTGCGCGCGAACTCACGAATGGCGGCCGTTGGCGAGACCGGCTCGTCCGGTTCGAGTTCCGAGCTGAGCTCTTCAATTGCCTCATCGACAAACTCGAATACCTCGACCGCGACGGTCGGTGGGGTCATCCCGCGGCGCGAACCAACCGTTTGATGTCATCAACGGCCACTTGGACCACGGAACCAGCACCGTGGTGATCGAAGGGAAGCTCCACATCCTCCCCGCCAGCGGCTCGTTCGAAAAACGGGCGAAGGGCGGCGAGCCGTCCAAGCTGAGGTTCGAAGTCCGGGAAGGCCAAGCGCGCAGCGTCGAAAGGCTGATCCTTTCCGAAAGCTGGAGTTCCTCCCTTCACGCTCAACGCGATGGCGACGGCCCGACCGATGCTGTATAGCCGCGCGAGCGCGAACAGATACAGGTCGTTGAACCGCTCGATCCGTTCGTACCGACGGACCTCCCGGGCCGCCCAAGCGAATGTCCAATCTGGATCGGCGGCCGTACTTTGAGTCGCGTCGAGCTGTCGACGCAGCCACCCCGCCTTGTCGACAAGGATCCGGCCTTCCTCGTGCACGTGGACGGCTAGTAGGGCGCCGCGCTCGGTGAGTTGGGAGAAACGCTCCCGCGTTTGCACGATCAGCGAGAGCTTGTCGCTTGAGCCAAGATCGGCGAGCTCGGAAAGCAGTTGCGTCGGGCGAGTCTCGGCGTCTGTCAAGACCAGCAGGTCAATATCGCTCTTGGCGTCGGCGTCGCCTCGCGCCGCAGAACCGAGTAGGCACACCGCCCACACATCCGAGCGCTTGGCCAGCCGATCGGCGGCGGCTTGAGAGGGCTCGATTAGCGCTGTGTGCATGTCGTCGTATTCCAGCACTCGAGGAGGACGAGACGAATGTCAAGTCTCGAAGACCGAATGTCGTCTGACGTGCGGCAGGACTGACCCGGCAACGGTGCCCACGATTGGCACTTCGACCGCCTACGAACCGGCGACCCTCCGACCCGTGGATGAACCCGCACCATAAGACTGCTCGCGCTACCGGCCGCGCGTTCTACATCAGCACCGCGCCGCTCCCCTCGCTACGCCGCGGTCCCGTCCCGTTCCGGTTCACCGGCGCCGCTCAACCCAGATCCCACCTCTCCTACAGCAGCCCAACGACCTCGCTTGCGGCTCGCCCTTACGCCCCTGCCATCACTACAAGCGCTGCCGTCCTCCCGGCCGACAGCGCGCTTACACTCTACGCACCGGGGGTGCTAAAGCCGTCCGCTAGGGGGTCCAAAAAGCGCGGCTGAGGCAAGGTCCACCGGTGTGTTGACGGTGGCCAAGGTTCGGGGGACCGCGGCGGGGCCTTATGCGGAGTATCTGATCTCGCGCATGAAGGCGGGGCCGGGCGATCGGGGCGACTACTACCTGAACAAGCACGGTCGGCAGGAGGCGCCGGGACGTTGGGCGCTGGGGCCGCGCGGCCAGGAGCTGTTGGGTGTGGAGGCGGACATGCCGGTGTCGGAGAACGAGCTGCGCAACCTGCACGCGGTGCGGTTCCCGAACGAGCCGGAGCGTGAGCTGCGCCGGGTGGGGGGGAACGGTCGGGCGACGGCGGCGATCGACGCGACGTTCTCGGCGCCGAAGTCGGTCTCGGTTGTGTGGGCGCTTGGCTCGGAGGAGACGCGGCGAGGGATCGAAGCGGCGCAGGAGCGGGCGGTCGACGCGGCGTTCGCGCACGCCGCGGAGCACGTCCCGATGCTGCGCCGGCGGGTCGACCGCGAGACCGTCGTGCGCGAACGGCCGGGGGAGCTGATCGCGACGGTGTTCCGGCACACGACCGCGCGGGCGGTGGACGGCCGGCCGCCGGATCCGCAGCTGCACTCGCACGTGCTGCTGCACGGCGCGCTGCGCGAGGCGGCGGACGGGGTGGCGGCGATCGAGTCGCGGGCGCTGATGGTCCACCAGCGCGAGCTGGCGGCGGTCTACCGGGGGGAGTTGGCGGACCGGCTGCGCGACCTGGGCTACGCGATCGAGCGCAACACCGGCCGCGACGGCCGCTACTTCGAGATCCGCGGCGTGCCGCAGCGGGTGATCGAGCACTTCTCCAGCCGTCACCGGCAGGTGCAGGACCGGATCGAATGGCGCAAGCAGGAGCGGCTGCACGGGCTGCGGGAGCTCGCCGAGCTGGACGGGGAGCGCGGCCGCGAGGCGCGTCGACGGCTGGAGCGGCTGGAGCGCGAGTTCGACGAGCTCTGCGGCCGTGGCGAGCGCGAACGGTACGGCGACGACCAGGAGGGGGAGAGACGCCCGCTGGCTGAGGCGGAGTACGAGTTGCTCGAGCGCAGCGAGGGCCTGTGGCGGCTCGCCGCTCGAGACGACTCGCTGGGCGAGCGAGCGCGGGCGAAGCTGGCCGAGATTGAGCGCTACGGCGACCGGCTGTCGCCCGCGCAGGAGCGGGTCGTGGCAAAGGAGAGCCGCGCGCCGAAGGGGCTCGAGACGCACGGCGATCTCGACCGCCACTGGGGCGAGCAGGCCGCCGCGCGCGAGTTCGACAGCCGCGACTCCGAGGCCCTCGCCGGCGGCGAGCTGGAGCAGATCCCGGAGCGCCAGATGCTGCTGCGGCGGGTCGCGGTCGCGCTCACAGCCCACCGCGCCACCTTCGTCGATCGCGAGGCGCGCGCGGTGGCCTTCGAGGTGGCCGGTTCGCGGCGCGAGGCCGAGGGCCTGCTGTCCGAGCTCGACGAACGCGGCCAGCTGATCGCGCTCGAGGACGGGCGCTTCACCACGCAGCAGCAACGGGAGCTTGAGAGGCACACCATGCGCCACGTCGAGCAGCTCGCCGCCGGTCGGGTCGCCGCCGTGCCAGAGGCGTTCGTGGACGCGGAACTGCGGCGGCTCGCGGCCCACTTCGCGGGCGCCGGCGGGGTCGCTCCGGAACAGGAGCAGGCAATCCGGGCCGGCTGCTCGGACCGTCAGCTGGTGGTGATCCAGGGGCAGGCCGGGACCGGCAAGTCGACAGCCCTGCTGGCCGCGGCACGTGCCGAGCAGCTAGCGGGCCGACGGGTTGTCGTGACCAGCACGGGCGGCCAAGCGGCGGAACGGCTCGCGGCCGAGCTGCGCGGCGCGGGCGTCGACGCCGAGGGCTACTCCACAAGGGCGCTGCAGGCCGAGGTGGAGCACGGCCGGCTGCGGCTCGGATCCGACACCACTGTGATCCACGACGAGTGCGGGTTGGCCTCCACGGCCGAGCAGAACTTCGCCTTCTGGGCCTGCAAGGAGGGCGGCGCGCGACTGGTCGCGGTCGGCGACCGCGACCAGAACAACCCAGTCGGCGCCGGCGGGCTGTTGCAGCGGATCGAGGAGGTAGCAGTGCGGCAGCGGTCGTTCGTGGCGCTCGAGCGGATCGTGCGCGCCCGCGACCCCGACGACCAGGCGATGCAGCGAGCACTGCGCGCCGGCGACACCCAGCGGGCCGTGGCCAGCCTCGAGA
>JBOGXT010000640.1:0-1645 GCA_050694635.1 Thermoleophilaceae bacterium | reverse complement strand
GTTGTTGAGGGTTAGGGTCTCGCCGGTTCGATCCCTGGTCGACGTCCCGCCACGCTCACGGTCCTGCTCCACGAGGGCGAACCCGGCTTCGCTCGCATCACCGTGTAGTCGGGGTGGCGCACCCAGGTCGGCACGTAGCGGACGCGGCGGGCGCGCGCGGGCCGGCCCGGCCTCACCACGAAGTCGATCAACGCGATCAGCCCGTCCTGTGAGGCCGCCGGGCAGCATCCGGCCGTCTGGTTCGAGATCAGGTTGCCCTCGCCGAACACGACGGGCTTGCCGTGCACGCGCCGTATCGGCTGCACCACGTGGACGTGCTGGCCCACGATCGCGCCGATTGCCGGGGATCGCGTCAGGCGGCGGGCGAGCGCTGCCTGCGACGGCGAGATCGCGTGGCTGTACTCGTCTCCCCAGTGCAGGTTGACGATGGCGGTGTCGGCCCCGCGGCGGCGGGCCCGGCGGGCGTCGGCGAGGATGCGCCGCGGGTCGGCCCAGGCGACGCTCCAGGGGTGCGGAACGCGCTGCCCGTTCGAGACCGCCGTGTAGGAGAGGAACGCGACGCGCACGCCCTTGACGTCCAGGATCGGCGCGCGCCTCGCTCCGCGGGCCGACCGCGCCGTGCCCGAGTGCGGGATCCCCGCCCGGTCGAGCGCCTCGAGCGTCGTGCGGACGCCGTACTGGCCGGCGTCAAGCGAGTGGTTCGAGGCGGTGCTGCACGCGTCCCACCCGGTGTCGCGGATGGCGCCCGCGAGCGACGGCGGCGTCCGGAAGCTCGGGTAGCCTCGCACCGGCCCGGGCACGAGCGGCGTCTCGACGTGGCAGAGGGCGAGGTCCGCGCCGGCGATGCGACGGCGGATCCGCTCGAA
Organism: Thermoleophilaceae bacterium; assembly: GCA_050694635.1. Classification (GTDB taxonomy): domain Bacteria; phylum Actinomycetota; class Thermoleophilia; order Solirubrobacterales; family Thermoleophilaceae; genus JACVRW01. Next base: position 779 of record JBOGXT010000640.1, on the reverse strand, counting down.
CATCGGCCGGAAGTCGTAGCGGCGGCCGTCCCCGTCGGAGCGCGCCTGCGCCGCCACTGGGCCGTGGATCAAGAAGTCGCCGCTCGCCGCCACCGTGAAGCTCACGGGCGGTGCGACCTGCTGGGACCACAGCAGGCCGAGCGCGACCAGCGCGGCGGTCAAGCCGGCGGCCGCATCGAGGTCACCAGCGCACGTCGTGCCACTCCATCACTCCGTACCCGGACTCCAGCTCGAGGCCACCGGGGAGGATGCCGGAGAACGCGCCGAAGGGTTGGCGGTAGTCGCTCCGGAACGGTCCGCGCCGGGTGTGGTCCTCGCGCGTGCACCACTCCTCGAAGCGCAGGTCGCCCACGCGCGAGAGATCCTCGGCGAACGGCTGCGCCGCCACCTCGCGCGGGTCGCCGTCCACCCAGACGGTGCGCTCGCTCGCCTCGGGGGCGTCGTGCACGCCCTCCACGAGGTTCCAGGCCACCGCCTCGCCGCCACCCGCCCGACCGATGCCGGCCGACCAGCGCCAGCGCGTGTGGCGCGCGTGGTAGCCGGCGGAGTCGTCCACGAAGCCGAGCGGGCCGTCGAGCGGCCACTCCCGACCGCCCGCAACGACCCTGCCGCGCACCGGCAAGCCGGCCTGCTTGCGGGTCCAGATCCAGCCGCCGCCGTGCGGCGAGACCACCTCCACGCCGTCCGCCTCCTCGAGCGTCAGCTCGATGCGCACGTGGTCGTCGTCGACGAGCACCCACCCCGGCGCCGGCGCGCGGTCGACCCGGCGCGACGTGGTC
>JBOGXT010000639.1:0-2935 GCA_050694635.1 Thermoleophilaceae bacterium | reverse complement strand
CGGCCGGCCCGCGTTCCCGCCGGACGCGCGCGACGCGATGCTGCTGGGCGGCACGGTGTTCGAGCTGCTCGAACGCGAGCGCGGCGCGTCGGCCGCGGCGGCGCTGGCGATGAGCCCGCTGGACCGCGGCTCGCGCTCGGTGCTGGTCGGCGCGTTCGGGCGCGAGCTGGCGAGCGTGGAGCGCGACTGGCGCGGCGCGCTCGAGTCGCTGAGCGCTTCGTGAGCCGCGCCCGGCGCGGCCGCCCTCACAGCCCGAGCGTCTTGGCGATGATGTTCTTCTGGATCTCCGACGTGCCGCCGTAGATCGTGCCGACGACGGCCGAGCGCAGGTAGCGCTCCATCGGGTATTCGGTGGCGTAGCCGTAGCCGCCCATGATCTGGACGCCCTCGAGCGCGCAGCGCTTGGCCAGCTCGGTGGCGGCCAGCTTGGCCATCGACGCCTCCCGGGGCAGCATCCGGGTCGGGTCCTCGTCGGTCAGGGAGGCCACCCAGCGCACCAGCAGCCGCACCTGGGCGATGTCCGTAGCCAGCTCCGCGAACTTGTGCGAGATCGCCTGGAAGCTGCCGATCGGCTTCCCGAACTGGCGCCGCTCCTTGGCGTAGGAGAGGGCGTCGTCGAAGGCTCGCTGCGCCAGGCCGAGCGAGGTGGCGGCGAGGATCGTGCGCTCGTAGTTGAGGCCGGCCATCAGCTGCGTCCAGCCGCCGCCCTCGACCCCCAGCAGCGCCTCCTCCGGCACGCGCACGCCGTCGAGGTGGAGCTCGTTGGTCTCCTCGCCGCCGAGCGTCGGGATCGGGGTGATCGTCAAGCCCTCGGCGTCGCGCGGGACGAGGATCATCGAGAGGTCCTCGTGGCGGCCCCCTGCGCCGGTGCGGCACACGATCAGCGTGTGGCTCGCGCGGTGCGCGTAGGAGCACCACATCTTCGCTCCTTCGAGCACGTAGCCCCCGTTTTCACGGCGCGCCTTGGTCTTCAGGTTCGCCACGTCCGACCCGGCCTCCGGTTCCGACATTGCGATCGCGAGCGTGCCGCCCTTCACCACGCGCCCGAACAGCTCCCGCTTCTGCTCCTCGCTGCCGAAGCGGTTGAGCGCGCCGACCACGATCAGCGTGACGCCATACGCGCTCACCGGGATGCGCCCGCGGGCGACCTCCTCGAGGAACAGCGTCGCGTCCACGAAGCTGCCGCCCGAGCCACCGTACTGCTCCGGGATCTGGAGCCCGTACCAGCCCAGCTCGCCCATTCGGGCGGCCACCTCGGGCGAGTGGCCGTCGTGCTCGGGCGCCTCGAGGCGCTCGCGCGAGGCGAAGTCGCGGATCGCCTCGACGAAGGCCTCCTGCTCGTGGCTGAGCTTCACACCTTCACGGGGGCTGCGCGCCCGGCCGAGCCGGGCGCTTGCGCAACGGACGGCTCGCGCGGCTTGAACCGGTTCAGCTCGCGCAGCGCGATCACCATCTTGTGGACCTCGTCGGGGCCGTCGGCGATGCGCAGCCAGCGGCCCTGGCGCCACATCGCGGCCAGCGGCGTGTCGTCCGACATGCCGAGCGCGCCGTGCACCTGCATGGCGCGGTCGAGCACGCGCTGGTGCATCTGCGCCGCGATCACCTTGATCATCGAGATCTCCTGGCGCGCGGCGCGCTTGCCCTCGGTGTCCATCTTCCAGGCGGCGTGCAGCACCATCAGCCGCGCGGAGTCGATCACCATGCGGGACTTGGCGATGAAGTCCTGCACGAACTGCTTCTCGGCCAGCGGCCCGCCGAAGGACTGGCGGTCGTGCGCGCGGCGGCACATCAGCTCGAAGGCGCGTTCCGCCGAGCCGATCGCCCGCATGCAGTGGTGGATGCGGCCGGGGCCGAGCCGGTCCTGCGCGATCGCGAAGCCGGCGCCGCGCTCGCCGAGCACGCTGTCGGCTGGGACGCGGCAGTCCTCGTAGCGAACCTCCCAGTGGCCCGGGCCCTCGTCGTGGCCCATCACCGGCACCGGCCGGACGCCGGTGAAGCCGGGCGCGTCGACCGGCACGAGGATCATGCTCGCGCGCTTGTGCGGGGGCGCGTCGGGGTCGGTCACGACCATGGCGATGGCCACCGCGGCTCCGTTGTAGCCCGAGGTGAACCACTTGTGGCCGTTGACGATCCACTCGTCACCCTCGAGCTCGGCGCGCGCGGCGAGGCCGGTCGGATCCGAGCCGCTGGTCTCCGGCTCGGTCATCGAGAAGCAGGAGCGGATGGCGCCGTCGAGCAGCGGCTGGAGCCAGCGCTCGCGCTGCGCCTCGGTGCCGTGCTCGGCGAGGATCTCCATGTTGCCCGTGTCCGGCGCGGAGCAGTTGAAGACCATCGGCGCCACCGCGCTGCGACCCATCAGCTCGCAGAGCATCCCGTACTCCCAGTTGGTGAGCCCGGGGCCGAAGCGCTCGTCCGGCAGGAAGAGGTTCCAGAGGCCCTCGCGTCGCGCGCGCGCGCGCAGCTCGACGAGGATGGCCGGGTACGGCACGCCGGGTGCGACCTCGCGGTCGAGCGCCTCGACCGCCTCGCCCTCGACCGGGTCGACGTGCTCCTCCATGAACTCGCGGATGCGGTCGAGCAGGGAGGCGACGCGGTCGGACGGGGCGAAGTCCATGGGGCGGCGAAGCCTACCGGGACGCGATTCCACGCCGACCGTCGGCGCCGAACCGCGTGCGGCCGCACGCGATCTGTACTAGCCGCCGCCCTGGAGCAGCCAGGCGATCAGAGCGGCGGCCGCTCCGCCGAGGGCGATCGCCGCGACCAGCTTGACCGGGCTCGGGCGGCCGGACGCGCCGGCCGGCGGCGCCAGGTCGGCCTGGTGGATCGGCTCGACCAGCTCGTCGGGCACCACGCCGGCCGGGTACTGCAGGAACACCGGCGAGCTGGATACGACGTTGACGCCCGCGCGCAGAATCCGTTCGAGGTCGCCGAGCGC
>JBOGXT010000638.1:0-13829 GCA_050694635.1 Thermoleophilaceae bacterium | reverse complement strand
GCCCTCGCTGCTGCGCTTGGCGGCGTCGCCGACGGCGAAGCCGTCGAGGCGCGCGTGGTCGCCACGGCCAACCAGGCCCGCCCGGCCGATGAGGCCGTCGCCACGCCACCGCGGCGGGCATCTCGAGCGCGACCGGCGCGTAGCGCCACAGGTCGCGTCAAGGACCGCTCGCGCTCACGCTAGCGCGCTAGCGCCAGGGCCCGTGCCGGTGAGCATCAGCGACGACGCTCGACAGCAGATCGCGCGCGAGGCGTGGACGATCCTCGCCGCCACCGGCGGCTTGATCGACCGCGCGGAAATCGCGGAGCGCTACGGCCTGAGCCGCGGACGAGTGCACCAGCTCACCGGCCAGAGGCACTTCCCTCGCCCGGTGTACGGCGAGAGCACCGGCCGCCCCCTCTGGCTGGCGATCGACGTCGAGCACTACCGTTCCCAGCCCCCGCCGGTCGGCCGGCCGCCCAGGACGCCGCGCTGATCCCTGCCGTGGCAGCAGCGCGGGAACGGCGAGTTACCGCCGAGCGGGCTTCGCCCGCCGGCAGACACTCCCCCCGGAAGCCGGTCAGCGTGCCAGACGTGCTCGCTTCCCCAAGGGCACGGCCCGTGGGGAACATTGGAACGAAAAGTGCCGCTGTGGATCGAACGCCTCAAGAAGCCGAACCAGCGGGCCACGAAGGACGTCTCCGTCGGGCGGAACCAGTTCATCGCTTCGCTGACGCCGCTCAACGTCAGCCTGCCTCGCCAGCTTCTCACGCTTGTTGCTCAAGCTGGCGTTCGGGGCAGCCGGCGAAAGCCCCTTGCCTCAAGCGCAGCAATGTGGCTGGGATCGCAGCTGTCGGGCACGGCCACCGCGGAGTAGCTCTTGGCGCGTGTCAGGGCGACGTAGGCGATGCGACGCTCCTCGCCGCCGGCCAGCCAGTCGGCGACATTGTTGAAGCGGTCGGTGCTGATGGCGACCGTGAGCGTGGCGTCGTAGCTCTCGCCCTTGACGGCGTGGATCGTCCGGGCGCGCAGTGCGCCGCGGCGACCGGCCAGTAGGTCGGCCACTACCAGTGCGCCGGTGCCGGGCGGCGTCCTGGGCTTGAACGTTGTCGCCGGCGTGGGGGTCAGCGACGCAATCGTTGCCGTGGTGGCCTCGCGCGCCTGCTTGCACCACTCCTTCGCGGTCAGCGCGGTGTCGGGGAGGCGGCTGGCCAGCTCGAACACCGCGGTGCGCAACTGGACGCGCCGGGTCTCGTCGAGTTCCTCGTCGACGATGTCAGGCCACGCGTGGCGCAGTAGCTCGTCCTCGATGGCCTGCACGGTGAGGGCTCCGATCGTTTCGTGCTGTTGCACCGCGTGGGCGAGCTCGGCGAGATCCGCCAGCCGGCCCTTGAAAACGCCGCCGCCGGTCCCGTTGAGCGTGTCGCGCGTGCCGCGGCCGCGGCAGAGCACCGCAATCTTGCCGGCGGTCAGCTCGAGCTCTCCCAGCCGGCGCTCGAAGATCTCCACGGCCTGGCGCAGCTGCCCGTCGTCGTAGACGATGAGTTCCGGCTCGACCGCGAGATCGGCGCGCGGACCGACCGCTCGATCGGCCGCCGTGCGCTCGCAGAACTCCACAGCGCTGTCGCAGATCTGCTGCGACGAGCGCCAGTTCTCTGTGAGCTCCAGGCCGTCGAGGCCGAGGCCGGCAACGAGCGCTTCCAGGCGTACGGGCTCGGCGCCGGCGAAGCCGTAGATCGCCTGGTTGGGGTCGCCGATAACCACCAGGGACCGTAGCCCCGCGGCCTTGAGCAGCTGTAGGCAGCGCACCTGCGTGTCCATCGTGTCCTGGGCCTCGTCGACCACGAGCTCGTCGAAGCGCGCGGCGACCGCACGGGCGTCCTCGACGTCTTCGAGGGCCCTCTGCGCCCAGTACATCGCATCGCTGAACGACATGAGCCCCTCAGCTGCGAGCTCCTGTTTCAGCTTGCGGCCGGCCTGCTGGACCTTGGCCGCGATCTGCGTCGCGTTGAGCTTGGTCTCGTGCAGCACGTCGGCGTCAGCGCCGAGCACGAGCGAGCCATCGGCCCGGTGGTGCAGGTCCCAGATCGAGACGTCGCGCTGGACCCAGCCGTCGCGGAAGCTCACGGTCTCGCTGCGCGTGCGTGGGTCGGTGACCAGTCGCGGCGGTTCGGTGCAGCTCATGCACTTCATGCCGAACGGGCGCACGACGTAGCGCAACAGGAAGCGGTGAAGGGTCCCGAGGAAATCGGGCTCGCTCACCGGTGCGCCCGCGGTCTCGGCGGCGGCGGCGATTTCGTCGACGGCGACGTTGGTGTAGGAGAGCGCCGCGATGCGCCGCGGCCGCGTTTGACCGTCGATCTCCTCGGGGTTGACCGACCACCAAGCCAGCCGCACGCCGACTGTGCGGGTCTTGCCCGAGCCCGGGCAGGCGTTGAGGAAGACGTCGCCGGGGTGCTCGACGGCCACGCGCTGGTGCGCAGAGACGTTGGCCGGGTCGGCGATCCACGCCGCGACACGCTCGTGGCGCGTCGGCGGGGTGGCCTTCGTCATGTGGCCTCGCCATCCCCCTCCGCGGCCTGGTCGTCCGCGGGCGTATAGGTCGCCGCGCCGGCCGCGGTGTCCGGGACCGTCACGCCGACGGTGGTCGCGGGCTGTTCCGGCGCTGGCTCGCCGGCGCCGGCGCGGGGCGGCCGAGGCTTGGTGCAGACGAACTCCAGTGCCTCGGCGATGTAGCTCGGCACGGCGATCGTGTGACCGGTGGCCTTGACCTCGTCGACGACCTGGGTGAGCGCCTGGGCGAAGCGACCCTTCTCCTTCTCGACGGCGGCGAGCATCGCAGTGGCGCGCTTCTCGTCGGAGTTGAGGGTCACGTCGGCCTCAAGTCGCTTGGCGACCCGCGGATGAAGCTTGGCCAGCGCGGCCAACGCCCAAGGCCAGTTGCCGGCGGCCACGAGGTCCCACTCGAAGGTGTCGCGCGAGAGCTTGACGATGCGGTTGGCGTTCTGGTCGCCGAGCAGCTTCTGCGCCGTGGCCGACAGGACGGGGTCGGCACCCTCGTCCTCGTCGACGTCGGGCGTGTCGTCGTCGGCATCCGTGGCCTCGGCTGCCTCGTCGCCGTGCTGTGCATCTGCGGCGGCGGTGCTCTTCTCTGGCTTCGGTGGGTCGGCGTCGGAGACGATCGCGCAGCGGTAGGGCAGCCGGTCGGGCGCGAACAGGTGCGCGAACGGCCCGAACGCCAGGCCGCCGACATTGACGACCGTCACACGCGACTCGACTAGCGAGTGGCCTGCCGCCTGCGCCAGCACGGGCATCAGCAGCTGCTCGGCCAGGCCCTCGACCAGCAGCACGGCGCGCGCGAACAGCAGCGAGGCCTTCGTCACGTCCAAGAACCGGGCGAGGTGATCGAGCTCGTCGGGCAGCAGGCCGAAGGCCGCGATCTGGCGGGCGCTGATCGCCGGGCGCCCTCGGACCATGGACGTGATCCTCTCGACGCGGGCGGCCGAGGAAAGGTTCGGCGAGTGGCTGGTGAGGATGACCTGCACCCGGCCGGCCTGTTGGCCGGCGTCGGCCTCAGCCTCAAGGAAGCGCATGAGTAGATCCTGGAGCTGCGGGTGCAGGTGCGCCTCGGGTTCCTCGACGAGCAGCAGGTGCAGCTCGCCCTCGGGCTCCTTGGCGAGGCCGGCGAGCATCGTCGCGATGTAGAGCAGGTTGTTGTAGCCAAGCCCGTTCTGGCTCATCTCCTGCGCGACGTCGTAGTCGCCGACCAGCGAGCGCAGTGCGCTGACGACGCGCTCGAACCGCGGCTCGGCGAACAGCATGTCGACTCCCTGCGCGTAGCCGCTACCGACGATCCGATCCAGACGCTCCTGCACGCTCTCTCGGGCGTTGGTGATGACGTCCACCGCGCGCATCGCCTGGTTGGCCTTCTCGGCCAGCTCGACGATCTCACGCTGCTCGACCGCGGTCGGCGCGAACGCGGACAGCAGCGCGACGAGGCGGTTCGGCCCCCGCCCGGGAGAGAGGTCCTCCTCGGCATCACGCAGCGCGGGCAGGTAGGTGAAGGTGACGGCCTCACGCGCCCAGTCCTCGACCTCCGGCGTGCGCGAGCGCCCGCCGAAGATCACGGGGCGCGGGCGCCCGCGCTCTGGCAGCGTCGACCGCAACCGCAAGACTGCACGGCCCGGGCCCGCGCCTGGGTCGAGCATCGTGAGCATGCGCCCGCGCTGTGGGGCCGATAGCCCTCCGAAGCTCACCTCGATCTCGAGCTCGGTGGCCTGGGTGACGCCGCTGCCGTCATGGCGGAAGTCGTCGCGCTCCAGTCCAAGGCGCTCCCGGTAGCCCGACTGAGGCGTCAGGACCATCCTCAGCGCGTCGACGACGTTGGACTTACCCGTGTTGTTGGCCCCGACGAGCACGGCCACTGGCCAGGCCACCTGCACCCGGCCGCCGAGATTGCGGAAATCCCTGAACGTGAGCGTGTCGACGTACATGCAGCTCCTGCCCTAATCGCTTGCGCCGCGAGCGTCTGATGCCCGCAGGTCTTGGACCGTCGGGGGCGCCGCTACCCAGTCGCGGATCCAGCTCGTCACGCGATTGATCACGACGATCGCGGCGATCAGCCACCACGGTGCAGCCACGATGTCATCGCCGCACTTCCTGAGCCGTCTCAGCCCTGTCGTCGGCGGCGGGACCCGGCCAGCCGGGCCAGACGGTTGCCACCACGCGCGCCAGCGAGCCTCGGCGAGCTCGTCCCGCCAGGAGCAACTTCGGGAGCGCGGAGCCTCCTAGATTCACGGCCCTGGCGTGCCCCTGGTGACACGGACCCGAGCGCCAGGTCTCGAGCGGCTCATTCGAGGGTGTCGCCCAGTTGGAGGTCGGCCAGCGTGAGAGCGTTGGCGCTGGCTTCCACGATGAGGCTGTCGAGCTCGGGCAACTCGCGGAGGGTCAGGGTGATTGTGGCCGCGATGCGGCGAAACCCTTCGAACTCGCCGCTGTCAAGCGGGCTGCCCTGGCGCGCGTCGAGCCAGTCATGCAGCACCCGGTATGAGCCCTGGCGATAGCCCCAGGCGGCGCCCGAGATCGGGTGGGCGCGGAGGTCGCCGGCGAGATGCAGTTCCTGGGCGTCGGGGTCGTAGACCGGCGCCTCGAGGACCGCGGCGTCGTTGCCGTCAAGGCGCGGCGCAGCGTCCTCGAGCCCAGGGTGCTCGAGGAGGTGAAGGGCGACGAGTTTGGCGCCGACCTCGCGGATCTGGTCGAACGTTGCTGGGTCGCGCGCGATCGGGACGCGCGGGAACAGATAGCGCAGCCCGTGGGCATAGCGGGCGCGATAGTCGGGCCCGTTGAGCACGGCGTAGACGTAATGCAGCAGACCCTCCTCGTCGACATCGATGCCCACCGCGCCGAGGCGGCTGAGCAGGCCGGCGGCGATGTTGGCCTCGCGATGCTTGGTCTCGAAGGTCGTCTCCTCCAGCCATAGCGGGGCGAAGTAGGCCTGGCCGAAGGTGCGCCAGGACAGCACCGCGGCCGGGACCGGTGAGCGCGCCACCATCGCATACGGTCCGTCGGTCAACGATCCGTAGGCGAACGCGATCGCGAGGTTGTCTTCGTCGGTGTCGACGAGGTGAGGGCTGACGTTGGTGCGGGTGCGATCGACGAGTCGTTCGTCGAAGGCCACCCATCGCCGGTCGAAGGGGCGGTACGTCCACTCGATGATGTTGCACGCGGGCGCCTTGGCCAGTGCTTCGCGGATCTTAGGGAGGTTCCAGCCGTGCTCGGTGGAGGCCAAACCACGCTCTTCCCAGACGTGGTCGGGAACGTCGGAGTCGGCGAACTCGGCCAGTCGCCGCTCGAGCTCGTTGCGAGTACGGGCGACCACGAGATGATCGCGGTGGGTCTGGACGCCGATGACGTGGCGAGGAAACAGCTGGCCGACGGTCGGCCAGTGATCGTACTCGTTGGGAACCTCGTAGGGCACGAACAGCCATAGCGGGTCGCGCGGCTCGAGCTCCTGCCACGCGTCGTCGGTGAGCCCCGCCTGCTGGCACTCCAGCAGCTTGGCCTCGCGAGTGCCGAAGGTCTCGCGGTAGCGGACGCGGGCGGGGCCCTGCGATGGGCCGGGGCGCTTGACAAAGATCGTCATGGCGATGCCGGCCTGGACGTCCTTGAAGACCTTCTCGTCGACGCGGTCGCCGTACCACTCGCGCTGGTCGCCGTGCAGATCGAAGACGTCGATTTCATCAAAGCGGTCCAGCAAGAACGCTCGAACCGCGCGGAACAGCGGGCCCTCCAGAAAGCGTCGGTTGGTGACGAAGGCCAGGATGCCGTGACCGGGGGCTGATTCGTGTTCGAGCAGCTTCCAGACCGCCCAGCGGATGAAGCGCAGGTAGTCGTCCTTGATCGGCGCTGAGTTGCGGTCGCGAATCCGGTGGCCTTCGAGGCTGTAGAAGTCGTCGATGAGGTCGTCGGAGTGCTCGTTGGCGTTGTGCGAGGTGCGCTCGTAGGGCGGGTTGCCGACGATCACCAGGACTTGGCTGTGCGCCTTGACGCGCCCGGCCTCGCGGGCCTCGTCAACGATGCCTCGGACCATCGGCAGCCCGAGCTGGGCGCCGACCCCGATCTCGGAGAGCTCGAGGGAGTTCGTCAGGTAGATCGGCAGCCGCTCACCGGCTCCGAGCGTGTAGCCGAACTGCTCGAAGAACGAGGCCAGCTTGAGGTGCGCGATCGCGTACGGCGCCGGCAGCAGCTCGAAGCCGACGAAGTTGTGCAGCAGGTGCTCGCGGATGAGCCGCCGCTGGGCGGCCGTCCCGCGCGGCCCCTCGACGGCGAGCGCTTGCTCGGCCGCGCCCAGCACGAACGTGCCGGTCCCTACAGCGGGATCGAGCAGGATCACCGAGGGGTCAGCGAGGCCGCGCTGCAGCGCGAAATCACGTTCGAGCAGTTGCTGAGTGGCGCGCGTGAGATAGCCGACCAGCTCGGGTGGCGTGTAATAGACGCCGCGCTTCTGGCGCTCGCCCTTGTCGTACTGCTCCAGGAACCGCTCGTAGAAATAGACGACGAGGTCGCGCTCCAAGCCGCCGGCGGCGACCTCGGCGCGAATCGGTTCGATCTCCGTGTTGTCCAGCACTGCAGCAAGGTCATCGAGCAGCCGCAACACCGCCGGCGGCAGGAGGTCCTCGTCGGTGAGCAACCTGACGGCGCTACGCAGGAACGGAATCGACTCGGGGATCGCCGCGACCGCTCCCTGCCGCGTGTAGGGACCCTCGGTGTGACCCAGGCGCCCCAGGAACATCCCGTACGCGATGGTCTGCGCGAACGTGTCGGCGAAGTCATCGTCGCTCATGTCGCGCATGAGCGTCTGGCGGTAGAACGCCAGCACACTCCGCAGTCGGCCGCTGTCGGGCTCGGCGGCCAGCAACCCCAGCAGGCCGGCGCGCAACAGGCGCGCGCGGCGCGCGAGTTCCTGGGCGAGCCGCTGGGGGCTGCGCAGCACCGGCGTGGAGTAGGCGAAGAACTCAGCAAACGCCTCGCTCAGCGCCTGTGAGTCGGTCTGGCGGGCGCTGTGCGCGTCGATCTCGGCCAGGGTGAGACGTGCAACGGTGTCTCCCTCGCGGATGAAGAAGAAGCGATAGTGGTCGGTGAGCACCCAGTTGGGCAACGACTGGCGGTAGCGCTTCATCTGCGCACTGGAGCGCAGCAGACGCGAGAGGTCCGCACCTGGTGCCTTGGCTTCGAGAAAACCGATCAGGCGCGGGCCGTCCTTGACAAACACGTCGGGCTGGCCGGCCTGCTCCGCGTTGGCTTCCTGTGCGATCAGCAGCGCCGGGCGCTGCGCCTCTCCAGCCAGGGCACGTACGACCCTGAGCAGGGGCTCGCGCAACGACAACTCGGCGGTCGCCTCAGCTTGAGCGCGCACGGTGGCCAGGTCGCGCAGATACCCAATGAAGTCCATCGAACGGCCGAGTCTAAAAGCGAGCGCGGCTGGACTTGGCCCGTGCTCGGGTGCGGGACCGACCGCGGGCGGTACGGGCGAGAAACCCGGTTCCCCCCGGTGTGTGAGCTTCAGCGGTAAGCGGCGCGGTTCTCGCAGCGCTATGTGGCGGGGTCGGCGTCGTTGGCGTCCGTCCCGGCGACTGCTTTACGGACACCCCGTTAGCGCCGAGACTTCCGTACCCACGCGAAGGGAGCAGCGCGGATCTGCCGGACCGAGGCTGCTGCTGGTCGTCCAACTCGACACTCGATTGCGCGGATCAGAACTGTCGCAGCTGCCTCGATGCGACAGCCTGTCGCTCCGAGCGGCCCATCCGGCGTGCGGCCCTTCTCACGCGCTCCCGCAGGCTCGCTGTCCGCGAGTCAGGTGCCGGCGGTGGTGAGTGGTGCCGAGGCTTGCGAGCGCTCCATGGTGTCGAGCGCAGCGCCGAGCTGATGCGAGATGATGCGGACGCGGCGGATGTCCGAACGGCTCCATGGGCGGTTGCCGGCGTTGCGGGCCTCGAGGACGCCGACGACGCGGTCGTGCCAGACGAGCGGAATGCGGAGGACGGAGCACCAACCGTGAGCCTGCAGCGCGTTGGCCTCTCGCGGGTCGGCGGTCGGATCGCCGACGAGCTCGTGAGCGAACGTGCGGTCCTCGAGCGCGGCCCGAAGACCCGGACCGAGGGCGGTCGGCCCGGCGTATCCGGTCCCGCGGTAGAGCTCGTTGCCGTGCCGCCAGAAGATGGCCACGTCCTCCGCGCGAAGCTGAGCGGCGATCGCCACTTCGAGCGCAGGGAGTTGCGCGGCGGTCGGGGTCATCGCAGCGCGCGCGAGTATCTGCTCGAGGGCGTGCTCGCGCAGGTCACCGGTGACGGTGCTGTCGCGGCCCGCGATGCTGACCACGAACGACGATGCGCAGGCCTCGGTCGACTCCGGCGTCGCCTTCGGCCATGCGGCGGTCGGCCGCGCGATGACCCAACCCTGGCCGTACGTCACGTCAAGGTCGGCCAGGCAGACGAGGTCGTCGAGCGTCTCGATGCCTTCCGCGCAGACCGTTGCATCGCTGTCCTGGGCGAAGCGCACGAAGGAGGACACGAGCGCCGCTCGTGCCGCGTCGGCGTGGACGCCGTCGACGAGCGACCGATCGAGCTTGATGAGATCCGGTGCGACGCGCATGACGTGCTTGAGCCCGGCGTAGCCGGCTCCGGCATCGTCGACCGCGATCCGGCCCCCGCGCGCCCGCAGGTCATCGAGGGCAGCCTGGAACCCCGGCTCGTCGGTCAGCAGTTCGTGTTCGGTGATCTCGATCACGAGACCGTCGAGACGCGCCGGCAGGACCGCCTGCACCGGCTCCGAGGCGAGCGCGGACGGGCTCAGGTTCAGCGTGAGATACGTCCCCTCGGGGCGGCCCGGCGCGCTCAAGGCCGCGGCGAGCGCCTTGGCCTCGAGCTCGTAGCCCAGGCCACAGCGATGGGCCTGCGCGAACCAGGCGTTCGGCGGGCGGGCATCGGCGGTTGCGAAGCGGGCCAGGGCCTCATAGCCCGAGACGGCGCCGCTGCGCAGGTCAAGCACTGGCTGGAAGACGGCGGAGATGGCGTCGTCGCGATGGAGCAGGGCGAGGATCTCTTCGCGCTGCTCGGCGCCCCGCTGGAACCAGGTCGCGCGCTCGGGTTCCTCCGAGTCGCGCGGCGCCGCGCCGGCCGCGCTGAGCTCGGCGTCGTACACCTCCCAACGCCGTTTGCCGTGCCGCTTGGCGGAGTACATCGCCAGGTCGGCCTGCCGGAGCAGCTCGTCCACGTTGGGATCGCCGGGCCGGCTCACGGTCAAGCCGATGCTGAGCGCGGCCGTGATCCGCTCGCCATGGACGGAGAACGGTTCGGCCAACGCGGACATGATCCGCTCCGCGATCTGCACTGGCTCGTTGACGCCGGCGACCGATTCGAGCAGCACGCCGAACTCGTCGCCGCCCAGCCGAGCGACCGTGTCCGCCGACCGCACGCAACCCCGCAGGCGTCGGGCCACCCCGACCAGCAGCTCGTCGCCGACCGCGTGGCCGAGCTGGTCGTTGACGAGCTTGAAGTCGTCGAGGTCGACGAACAGCACGGCGACGCGGTGCTCCTGACGCGGCTGCCGGGACAGGGCGTGCTCGATGCGGTCATAGAAGAGCCCGCGGTTCGCGAGCTGAGTGAGCGGGTCGTGGAAGGCGCGGTGCCGGAGTTGCTCCTCGAATGCCTTGCGCTCGTCCACGTCTCGGGCGGTGAGCACGATTCCCTTGAGTCGTTCGTCGCTGAGCAGGTTGGTGGCGACCGTCTCGACGTAGCGGTAGAGCTGGTCGTGACGGCGAATGCGCCACTCCAAGGTTTGCGAGGCCCCGGGCGCGTCCGCGGCCACGCCGTCGAGGAACGCGCCGACCAGCGCCGTGTCGTCGGGATGCACGCGGTCGAGGAGGGAGGTGCCCGTGGCGGTCTGCCAGTCGGCGCCGAAGATGCCCTCGACGGCTCCCGTCAGCGTGCGGACCACGCCCTCGTGCGTGACGATCGCGATGACGTCGGATGAGTTCTGCACGATCGACTGCAGTCGCTGCTCGCTCTCCGCTACAAGCCGGTGCAGCTCCAACGCGTTGTCGATGCGGCCGCGCCGCTCTCGTGCGAAGACCGCGAGCAACGCTGCGAGCGGCAGCACGGCGGTCACGTGGAGCGGCGACGCAGACCCGGCCCCGGCCGCCAGCACGGCCACGGGGGTCAGCAGCACGTCCACCAGGTACACCCAGGCAAATCCGCCGAGCAGATCCCGCACGCTGAGCGCGAGTCCGAAGCGCAGACGCAGCGTCGCCGCCGCGAAGTCGGTGGCGATCTGAGCCGCCACGGCGACACCGAGCACGGCGGCCGCCGCCCAGAACCCCTCGGACAGCCCGAGCGTCGCCAGCACCAGCGCGGGCGCCACGCTGAACCAGCCGTCGGCCAGGGAATGCAGCAACCCCCACGGCTCCCGTCGAGCGACCATCCCGGGCAGCTGCGCCAGCAGCAGCGCCGAGGCCACGATCAGCGGAACGGCGGCCGGCGGCAACAGGAGCAACATCGGCACAAGCACCAGCTGAACCGGCCGTGTGCGTCCCTCGCCGACGTCGAACTCGACCTGATGGAGCACAACGAAGCACCCGACGAGCACGACCGCGGTCACCACGTCGAGCGCGTCCGTCGCCCAGCCCACCGCCATCGCCACCGCAACAGCGACGAAGAGCACCGCCGCCACGCTCTCGGTTATCCGCTCGCGCCGCTCGGCTCCCCGCTGCCCGCGCTGGCGCGCGTCACTCATCAGCTCGAGCATCTCCGGGCTCAGGTCATCGCTCCCGGAAGGCCGAGATTCCATACCGTCAGCATCGGCGCATGCGCAGCCGTCTTGAGTGTCGGCAGGCCGCGCGAGTCGCCAGCGCCCACCGCGCCAACGCAACCTGGCGCGTTGACACGCGGTCATTCGTCCATCTGAGCGCTCGATGTCTTTCGGAGCAGCCGGCCGACGACCGATGTAACCCACGTCAGGAGCCGTGACGTGAAGGGCAAACCCGTCGTGAGGCGGGGACGCAAAGCCAAGGATCTCGTCTGAGACAGCCCGGTTGCCGGCTCCTGGGAGTAACGGCGGCGCTGGAAGCTCCGCCGGATTGACCAAGGAGGACACGCACGGAATGCCATACGTCATCAAGGGCCAGCGGAAGGGCGCAGTGCTGCGTGCCGTCGGTGCCGCCGCCGCGCTGCTCGCCGCACTGCCCGGAGCCGCGCAGGCGAACGTCACGCCGCTCACCACCCCGATCCACTACACCGACGCATCTCGCTCCACCTGCGAGGCGCCGCTCTGGGCCTGGCCGTACCGCAACATCGGCGACTCGCGCACGTACGCACTCGCCCCGTCAGGCGACTTCGCGAACAGCGTGGCGCCCGGCTGGCAGCTTCACGACGGCGCCCGCATCGCGACCGACACCGCCCGCGGCCCGGGTCTCGTCCTGCCCGCCGGCGCCTCGGCGGTCTCGCCGGCGACCTGCGTCGACCTCGACTACCCCCACCTGCGATTCGCGCACAAGGTGACCGGCAAGAGGGCCAGCGGCGTCGAAATCAAGATCGAGGTCACCTACCCGGACAACACCAACCCCGTATGGACCGAGGTCAAGCAGTTCGACGGCTACCAGGGCGACACCGTCGCCGCGGGCTGGCGCATCACGCCCGACGTCGACGTCAAGCCCGACTTCGGAGGCCAGAGCCCCGGCGCGCGCTACATGGCGCTGCGCTTCACCGCCGTCAAGAAGGCCAAGACATCGGCCGAGTTCCGGGTCGACGACATCTACGTCGACCCCTACATGCGGCGATAGGGCGCAGCGTGTATCGGTCCGCCTGAACCATCCCGGTGAGCGCGATGAAAGCGCGCGCTCACGAACAGCGCGCGCGAGGAACCTCCTCGCGCGCGCCTCGGCGGCAATCGAAGCGGGCCATGACCGGCTGCCCGATCGCCCGTGACGCCATTCGCGACCTCGAAACCAACCGGCGGGAGCGGCAAGCGAAGACCAGCGACATGGACTGGCTGCCTTCATCGGGGTGGCGGAACCTGCCCCAGTCGGCCGGCGGCGCGCGACAGCCAGCTCGAGCGCGTCGACGGGCAGCTCGGCGCGCACGTGCCGATGGCCAGGACGGCCGTAGCCGCTCGCAACAGTTGCGCTTTCGCCTTGCGTGCGGCACTCTCGACTCCCTTCCAGCTCGCGCTCGCGATGGACGGAGCCGCGGTCGTCTGCGTCGGCGTCGAGCGCCCGCTTTACTTCGGGAACCGGGGTCTCCCACAAGCGATCTCAGAATCGACCGATTGCGAGACACCCGCGCCGGGCGCTGCAGGATGCCGCCGGTGCGCGTCCGTAACCCGTGCCCGAAATCAGCGTCGCACGCGACGTTCTGTCCGAGGGTTCTGAGACGGTCTCGGCCCAATGGCGCTCCTCGGCTATGCCCGCGTCTCGACGCTCGAGCAGGATCCGGCACTGCAACACGACGCGCTCCTCGCAGCCGGCTGCGCGCGGGTGTTCACTGATCGTGCCAGCGGCGCGCTCGACGAGCGCGCCGAACTCGCCCGGGTGCTCGATCACGCGCGCGAGGGCGACACCGTGGTGGTCTGGCGGCTGGATCGACTCGGGCGCTCGCTGCGTCACCTGGTCGACACGATCACCGAGCTCGAGCGCCGCGCCGTTGGCTTTCGGTCGCTGAGCGAGTCGATCGACACGACCACGCCGGGCGGCAAGCTCGTGTTTCACATCTTCGCGGCCCTGGCCGAGTTCGAGCGCGACCTGATCCGCGAGCGTACCCGCGCGGGCCTGGAGGCGGCTCGGGCGCGCGGGCGCAACGGCGGGCGCCCGTCGGTGATGACGGCCGAGAAGCTGCGCGTGGCACGCGAGCTCTACGAGGCGCGCGAGCACACCACCGCGCAGATCGCGCGCGTGCTCGGCGTGAGCCGCGCGACGCTCTACCGCCATCTCGCGCCCGCGCCCAAGGCTTCGCTGAGCGGCGGTTGACGGCTCCACCCTCTCCGCGTTCTGGCACGCCGGCGTTGAGCGAGCTCTCCGAGCAACAGCGAGCGCGGGCGCTCGCCCGCCACACGACGCTGCGGCCGCATCTTGAGAACGGGGTGCCACTCGCTCGTGCAGCCGCCGCGGCGGCGGTGCCGCTGCGAACGGCAGAGCGGTGGCTGGCGCTGTATCGCAGGGGTGGGCTGGCGGCGCTGGCGCCGGCGACGCGCCGCGATCGTGGCCGGCGCCGCTTCCCCGACGATCTGGTCGCGCTGATCGAGGGCATGGCGCTGCGCCGACCCGCGCCGTCGATCGCGCACGTGCACCGGCAGGCGACGAC
>JBOGXT010000637.1:0-2603 GCA_050694635.1 Thermoleophilaceae bacterium | reverse complement strand
AGGTCTCGTCGGCGATGCTCGCCGACAAGGTGCGCGCCGTGCTCGACACGGGGGCCGAGATCGTCTGCGCAGCCGACAACTCCTGCCTGATGCACATCGGTGGAGCGCTGTCGCGGCAGCGCACCGGCGTGCGGACGATGCATCTGGCGGAGGTGCTGGCGGCGTGAGCTTTCCGGACGCGGCCAGCGTGGCGCTGCGCGACTCGCAGCTGCGGCGCAACCTGGCCAAGGCGACGCGCACCATCCGCGAGAAACGTGCCGCGGTGGTCGGAGAGGTTCCCGACTGGCAGGAGCTGCGAGGCGCCGGGCGGGCGATCAAGGACGCTTCCCTGGTAGCCCTCGACCGGCACCTCGTAGCCCTCGAGGCCGCTGTGGTTTCGGCCGGCGGCCGTGTGCACTGGGCGAACGACGGCAACGAGGCGTGCTCGATCGTGGCGGGCATCGCTCGGTCGCATGGGGTCGACGAGGCGGTCAAGGTCAAGTCGATCGCCACGGACGAGATCAAGCTGAACGAGGCGCTCGCCTCGGCCGGCGTCCGGGCGGTGGAGACCGATCTTGCGGAGCTGATCATCCAGCTCGGCGACGACGCGCAGTCGCACATCCTCGTGCCCGCGATCCACAAGAACCGGTCCGAGATCCGCGAGCTGTTCGCGCGCGAGCTCGACCTGCCGGACCTGACCGACGAGCCGGCTGCGCTGGCGGAGGCGGCGCGGGTGCACCTGCGGCGCAAGTTCCTCGACGCCCGGATGGGCATCTCGGGCGCGAACTTCGCGGTGGCCGAGACCGGCACGGTGTGCGTCTTCGAGTCGGAGGGCAACGGGCGGATGTGCACCACGCTGCCCGAGGTGCTGGTGACGGTGATGGGGATCGAGAAGCTGGTACCGACGTGGCGGGACATGGAGGTGTTCCTGCAGCTGCTGCCGCGCTCCTCGACGGGCGAGCGGATGAACCCGTACACGTCGTTCTGGACCGGGGTGCGGCCGGGCGACGGGCCCCGGGAGTTCCACCTGGTGCTGCTCGACAACGGCCGCACCGGGGTGCTGGCCGACCAGGTCGGCCGGCAGGCGCTTCGCTGCATCCGCTGCTCGGCCTGCCTGAACGTGTGCCCGGTGTACTCGCGCACCGGTGGCCACGCGTACGAGTCGGTCTACCCCGGGCCGATCGGGGCGATCCTGACTCCGCAGCTTGCCGGTCTCGAGTCGGGGCGGTCGCTGCCGTACGCGTCCAGCCTGTGCGGGGCGTGCTACGAGGTGTGCCCGGTCGAGATCGACATTCCGCGGGTGCTGGTGCATTTGCGGGGGCGGGTGGTCGATTCGGAGCCCGTGTGGAAGCCCGAAAAGGCAGCCATGAGGGCCATGTTCCGTGCCTTCTCCTCCGCCCGTGCGTACGAGCGGGCGCAGCGGGTGGCGCGGCTGGGGTCGCGGCCGATCGCGCGGGGCGGGCGGATCACGCGCCTTCCTTGGCCGCTGTCCGGTTGGACGGACACCCGGGACCTGCCGGCGCCGCCCGCGGAGGCCTTCCGGGACTGGTGGCGCCGCGACCGAGGCGTCCCCAAGGGCCCCGCCGACCGCCCGCCGATGCCACGCGATCTGGATCCGCCGCGAATAGCGCGGCCAACCCGGATAGCGTCGAGCCGGGGGGCCGATGGCGACGCCCGGACCGCGATCCTCGCTCGCATCCGAGAGGCGCTGGCGGACCGGCCGCCGGCGGTCGAGGTGCCACGGGAGTACCGAAGGAGCGCAGGCGACGCCCGCACCGCCATCGTTGCCCGCTTTTCGGAGCGTGTCGGGGAATACCAGGCGTCCGTACGGAGCGCCACGGCGCCGGAGCTAAGCGAAGTGCTCGGCGAGCTATGCCGCGAAGCAGGCGCTGCGCGCCTCGCGATCCCGCAACACCTGCCACGGCAATGGCGTCCCGACGGAATCGAGCTCGTCGAGGACACAGCCCTTACCGCCCACGAGCTCGACCGCTTGGACGGCGCCCTCACCGGCTGCGCGCTCGCCATCGCCGAGACCGGCACGATCGTGCTCGACGGCGGCGCCGCCCAAGGTCGCCGCGCGCTCACGCTCGTCCCCGACTACCACCTGTGCGTCGTCGAGGCGGATGCGATCGCCGCGACCGTGCCCGAGGCGGTCGAAAGGCTCGAGCCCGCCGTGAACGAGGGCCGCCCACTCACCTTCGTCTCCGGCCCCTCCGCCACCTCGGACATCGAGCTCAACCGCGTCGAGGGCGTGCACGGTCCACGCACGTTGCACGTGGTGGTCCTCGCGTAGTCTCGCCCGCCATGCGCACGGTCTACCTCGGCACCTCCGAGTTCGCCGTCGACGTGCTCGAGCGGCTCGCCGCCACGCCGCACAGGCCGGTGCTCGTGGTCACGCGCCCGGACCGTCCGCGCGGGCGTGGCCGCAGGGTGCAGCCGCCGCCGGTGGCCGAGCGGGCCGCCCTGCTCGGCATCGAGACGATCCAGCCGGGCGACGTCAACGGCGACGAGGCCCGCGCCGCGATCACCGCCGCCGAGCCGGAGGCCGTGCTGATCTGCGCCTACGGCGCGCTGCTCAAGGAGCCGCTCCTGTCGGAGCACGAGATGCTGAACGTCCATCCCTC
>JBOGXT010000636.1:0-10473 GCA_050694635.1 Thermoleophilaceae bacterium | reverse complement strand
CGACCAGCTTGCGCATCGCGGGGTCGTCGGAGAGGCGATGCTCGAGCATCCCGAGCGACATCGAGAGCGTGACGAGCCGGCGCTGGGCGCCGTCGTGGAGGTCGCGCTCGAGCCGGCGGCGCTGGCGCCACCCGACCTCCACCAGCCGCGAGCGCGAGTCGCGCACCTCCTCCACCTTGGCGCGCAGCTCGGCCTCGAGCCGTTCGTTCTCGAGCGCCAGCGCCGCGGCCGCGCCGGCCTCGCGGACACGCTCGGCCTCCTCCAGCAGCGTGGGATCGTGCACGATCGCGGCGATCCGCCGCCCCTCGCGCTCCACCTCGGTCACGGACCGCCTGGAGTCGAGCGCCGGCAGCTCCACCCGCTGCCCCTCGGCGTCGACGTACTGCCTCGAGTCCGGCAGCCAGTAGGCGAGCTCGACCGAGGGATCGCCGAGCGCCTCGGCCAGCGCTGCGCGCAGGTCGCCGGGCCCGATGCTCGTGCCGAGCCTCCTGACGAGCCGGCCGAGTCCCCGCCCGCGCAGCATCCGGCCGCGCGCGAGGCCGGCCAGGAACAGGTAGGGCACCAGCGCCAGAGCGGGAAGCGACGAGTAGAAGAAGGCGTCGGCGATGGCGTCGGACCCGCCCACCAGGATGATCGCCAGCAGCGTCGCCAGCGTGAGCATGAGGGCGCCGCCTGCCAGGAACACGGGGGTCACCGTGCGGCGCAGGGGCCCGCTGGCCTCCCGCCAGCGCTGGTAGAGCCGCGCGACCACGGCGAGCGGGACCACGACGCCGAGCGCGCTCAGCACGTCCAGCCAGTTCTCGCCGAACGACGGGTTGGAGTCGACGAGGAAGAGGTTGTCGGGACATCCGACGCACCCCAGCGCGGCCGGCTCGAGGAACAGGACGACCGGCACGAAGCCCAGCACCACGATCACGTAGGTGCATGCGACGAGCGCGCGGTCGATCTCCGTGCCCAGCCGCCCCGAGGGGTAGGCGAGCAGGAGGTGGACGGCCGGGCCGACGTAGAGGTTCTCGAACAGGAAGCCGAGCGAGTAGAGAAGCGGCGGCTCCGTGCGCTCGAGCAGGCCGAGGTACCAGGCGAACCCGGTCGCGACCATGAGCACGCCGACTCGGTTGTCGGGGCTGCGGTACCAGGCGAAGAGCCCGACGCCCACGAAGCCGAGCCCGATGACCAGGTCCGCCGCGATCCAGAGGCCGTGGTCCGGCGCGAACTCGGCCGTCGCGATCAGGTAGACGAGGCCGGCACCGCAGAAGACCGCCACCGCGCCGAGCACAAGCAGCAGCCCACGGCTCGGTCTCATGGTGCGCGAACTCCCCGGCATGCCCACCATAGACTGGCGAATCATGAACTGGGAACTTCAGCTCGTGGCGATCCCCGTCTCGGACGTGGACCGCGCGAAGGCCTTTTACACGGACAAGCTCGGCTTCAACGCCGACCACGACCACCGCGTGAGCGACGGACTCCGCTTCGTGCAGCTGACGCCGCCGGGCTCGGCGTGCTCGATCGCGCTGGGACAGGGGATCGTGGAGGCGGAACCGGGCTCGGTCAAGGGAATGCAGCTGGTGGTCACGGACATCGAGGCGGCGCACTCGCAGCTGGTCGACCGCGGCGTCGAAGTGAGCGACGTCCAGCAGTTCCCGTGGGCCGCATTCGTGTTCTTCAGCGACCCGGACGGAAACGGCTGGGCCGTGCAGGCGCTGCCCGAGCGCGACTAGGGCATAGGGACGCCTACGCGGGCTCGGGGCACGGTACTGCCTGCGTGCGGCGGCGCAGCGCCATTGCCGCCACGCCCAACACGGCAGCTATCAGCGAGACCACGATCGCCGCGTGGAAGCCGTCCAGCAGTGCCTGCGGCGATCCGCCCGAGCCGGCGCTCGCGTTGTTGACCGCCGTCGCCACGGCCAGGACCAGCGCTCCGCCGAACTGGAACGAGGTGTTCACGAGCCCGCCCGCCAGGCCCTGCTCCTCGGGCGCCACGCCGTTCGTCGCGGCGATGTTGAGCGGTCCGTAGGCAAGGCCGAAGCCGAGGCCGGTCAGCAGGAAGGTCGGCAGCATCGCCGCCAGGTAGCCCGAGTCCAAGCCGATCGGCAGGAACAGGGCGTAGCCGACTCCCGTCGAGGCCAGGCCCGCCCCGACCAGCCGCGTCACGCCGAAGCGCTCGACCAGCGGCGCGACCCTCGGCGCCAGGAACGCCACGAGCAGACCGGCGGGGAAGATGGCCAGCCCGGTCTCGAGCGCCGACCAGCCGCGCACCTGCTGCATGTAGAGGGTCACGATGAACTGGAAGCCGAACCAGGCGCCGATCAGCGACATCGCGCCGAGGTTGGCCCGAACGAGCGAAGCCGAGCGCAGGATGCCGAGGCGCACGAGCGGCGCCTCCACACGGCGCTCGTGGGCAACGAACGCGCTCAGGATGGCGGCCGCTGCGGCGAACCCGGCGAGCGTCCGGGCGGAGGTCCACCCGGCGTCGGGGGCTTCGACCAGCGTGAACACGAGGAGCAGCATCCCCGCCGTCACGCCGATCGCGCCGGCCACGTCGAAGCGGCGGACCGAGCGCTCCACGCCGCGATCGTCGGGCACCAGGCGGATGGCCGCCAGGAGCACCACGAGCGCGAGTGGCGCGGGGAACAGGAACACCAAGCGCCAGCCGATCTCGGTCAGGAGACCGCTGAAGACGAGGCCGAGCGAGAACCCGGTCGCGCCGGTCGCGGTGTAGATCGACAGGGCCTTGTTGCGCGCCGGGCCCTCGGCGAAGCTCGTGGTGATGATCGACAGCCCGGCGGGTGCGGTGAACCCGGCGCTGACGCCCTTGATGAACCGAGTCGCGACGAGGAGCGCGCCGTCGTTGGCGAGCCCGCCCAGCGCGGAGGCGACCACGAACACGCCCAGCGAGATCAGGAACATCCGCCGCCGGCCGAGGAGGTCCGCGGCGCGTCCCCCGAGCAGCAGGAAACCGCCGTAGCCGAGCACGTAGGCGCTCACGACCCACTGGAGCGAGCTGGTCGACATGCCGAGGTCGGCGCGAATCGACGGGAGCGCGACGCCCGTCATCGAGACGTCGAGGGCGTCCAGGAAGAGGGCGCCGCAGAGCACGAGCAGCGCGCCCCATGCGCGCCGGCTCAGCCGGCCTGTGCCGTCGTCGAGGGCGGGGGACTGTGTTGCGGACACGAAGCGAGCTCCTTCGGCGGATCAGGTACTGTTCGATACCCATCGTAGCGTCGTAGTACGACGCTTGTCAAACAATTCCCTCGCGCCGTCTACGGGGCGATCACGTCCGTGGCGCGATGGTCAGCGGAGACGCCGTCGACGCCACGCTGGACGGCATCCCGCTGCCGGAGGGCTTCGTCAGGAACGCGCTCGAGCGCCACACGGTGGTCCGCGAGCGCTACCAGCTCGGTGCCCGAGTGACCGGCGCCGTCGCATGCGGTTGGATCGATATGCGATGAAGCGGCACACACCGGTCCCGGCCGGCCCACGAGCCTGGAGCAGGGCTACCGCTCCGCGCTTGGCTGCTGACTCAGTCGTTCGCCTCGACGATGTCCCGGATGCACTGCTCGATGTCGTCGAAGCAGTCGCTCCAGCTCCTGGCCTCGCCCCACGGCGTGTCCGCGTTGTCGCCGAAGTAGGTGGTGTGGCCGCTCTCGCCGGTGATCGACTTGTCGGCCACCACCTCCGGGACGGTGAGCGCAACGGCCGCGAGCACGAACGCCAGGAGGCCGATCGCGATCGCCAGAACGATCGCGCCAACCGAGACCCGGCGCCTCCGCGCGGCGGGCCCCCGCCCCGCCGCTGCCCCCCGCTCTCGGCGCGGGCGCGATAGCGGCGAGAGCAGCTCGGTCACGAGCGTCACGATCACCGGCGTCATCGCCGCCGTGCCCACCACCCCACCGCTCCAGACCTGGGACGTGAAGACCGCGGCGACGACCGACGCGATGCTGCCGATCGCCAGCATGAGCCACCGGTTCGGACGGCGCTCCTCGTACCCGTCGGTGCTCAAGGACATCATCCCCTTGGGGGCCTATCGCTCCTCGGCGCGACGCTACAGCGGCCCTGGCGCCGAGGCAACCAGCCTGGCCCGCAGGCCGTCTTACGCGCGCCGGTAGCGAACGTAGACGACGCGGGAGCCAAACGTCTGCGTCTCGACTAGCTCCAGGTTGATCCTGTCCTCCAGGGCCGGGAAGTAGGGCGTGCCCCCGCCCAGCACGACCGGGCTGACGAACAGCCGGTACTCGTCGATGAGGCCGAGCTCGATGCAGGTGGATGCCAGGCCGGCGCCGCCTACCGCCAGGTCCTTGCCTGGTTGCTGCTTCAGCTTGGCGACCTCTTCGGCGACGCCCTCCCTGACCAGCCTGGCATTGCCCTCGACCTTCTCGAGGGTCTTCGAGAACACGATCTTCGGCAGGTTCTTCCAGATGCGGGCGAACTCGAGCTCGTGCTCCGCGGCCGACGGGTTCTCGTCGGCGGTCTCCCAGTACACCATCTCCTCGTAGAGTCGCCGTCCGCAAAGTTGGGCGCCCGTCTCCCGCGTCTGCCGGTTGTGGAACCGATGCAGCTCCTCGTCCGGGGCCGACCAGTCGATCTCACCGCCCGGCCCGGCGATGAAGCCGTCCAGCGACACTCCCATCGAGTAGATCAGCTTGCGCATCACGGTCCCTTCGGTTGGCGCCCATTCTTCCGTCAGTATCCGCGGCAGTGGATCTTCCGGTTGAGCTGCGGAAACTGTGGTACCACGGGCGCCAACTTCGTGATCGACGGCGGACTCGTGAAGACGCTGTGAGCGTCACCTGACGGCCGACCGGCGCTCGCTCTTGTGCACTCGGTAGTGGCGGGCGACGCGCGCGCGCGACCCGCATTGCGGCGAGCACCAGTGCTGGTCGCTGCGGCCGGGTCGGTAGAACATTCCGCACGAGGGCGCCGGGCAGACACGGATCTCTTCGGCTGCATCGCCGGCGACGAGCTCCATCGCCGCTTGCGCATAGGCGGCGACGACCCGGTCGGCGGCGTCGCCGCGACTGCCACGGCGCAGGCGACCCGTCGCGGGGTCGAGCTCGACCCACGCGGGGGCGGAGCGAGTTGTGCGGTTCAGGCCCGCGACGGCCGCTTCCGGCAGCTCTCGCCCTGAAGCGGCTGCGGCGATGACCGCGCGCACCGCCGGTCGCAGCCCAAGGAGACGCGAGCGCGCGGCGACGAGCGCCGCCGCCTCGTCGCCGTCGAAGCCGAGCGCGGATGCCTCGGCCGCGGCCCACCGCTGGTACTCGGAGCCGCCCGCGATCAGATCACGCTCGTCGCCCTCGACGACGGCAACGGTGTTGGCGACGTCGAGCGCCGGATCCTGTCCCAGCCACTCCCAGGTCACACGCAGCATCAGGCGGCCAGGGCGAATGCAAGCCCGTGGACACCGGCGCGTGACAGCCGCGAGGCCCGCCGCGCCACGTCAGGCCTCCGGTGCTTCCGGCTGAGCGACGGCCGTCGGGATCGCCAGCTCGCCGTGGAGCATGAGCGCGGACTCCATCTCGATCAGCCCGAACATCGGCGCACATGAGCGAGACGACATCGCCGCGTTGGCGGCGGCCTCCGCGGCCTCGAGGCTCTGCCACCAGGCGATCTCGATCCAGCGGTCGCCGTCGGCCGCGTAGCTCAGCTCGTGCGAGATGAACCCCGGCTGCTGCTGCATCCAGTCCGACGCGGCGTCATTGGTGGCCAGGAACTGCTCCCGCGTCGTGCCCCCCTTGAGCGTGAAGACGACCAGCTCGAGCGTCTTCCCATCTGCCGTACCTGTCACGCGAGCTCCTTTCTAACGGTTTTCGAGACGATAACACGTAAGTCAGAAATCGGACGCCCATCTCCCGTTCGCCGGCCTCAATCAGATGCTGCGACCGGTCCTCGATCAGGCCCAGCACGTCGGGTAGGCGACCTCGGTGAGTCAGCCGACGACGAGTAGGGGTTCCGAAGCGCCGCGGAGGTCGGCGAGGCGGCGCGCCTCCTCCTTGAGATCCTTGCGGCTGAGCCGACCCAGCTTCTCGACGGTGATCTCGGCCTTCTTGCCCTTGGCCTTGACTCGCCAGAGGCCGGCGAGTCTCCCGTCCTTGAGAACGACGCCCGGGCTCGCGACCGGCCGGAACAGCCGTTTGCGCAGCGCGGCATCGGGGGCGAGAAGCGGTCGGTTGGGCTTCTGCAGATAGGGGTCGCCAGGCGGAATCAAACGCACACCGTCCGCACCCGGCGGCGAGTCGAGATCCCTTAGATCCTCACTGACGATCCAGGCCTTCCTGCTTCCCACCGACACCTCACAGAGGTCGCCTTGGACCCTTTCCCAGAGGCGATTGGCGTGAGGCGTTGCCACTCCTGCCCACTCGGCGAAGTCGCCGGCGGTGGCTGGGCCGTAGAAATGCAGGAAGCGTTTGACCGCCCCAGCGGCTGCCGGACTTGGTCCGGGCTTTCCGAGCACATACCGGCGCTGGGAGTCGAGCCGCGCCCCGGTCTTCACGCACCCGTAGCGCCAAAGCATCGGTGCGACGTGGTGGCTCTTGCACCCCTTGCACCATGGCATCAGGTCCGCGCCGACACGCTGGCGAAGCTCGTCATGGAGGTCCTTCTTGCCGAGCGCACGGCCGTGGGTCAGTGCAGCCTTCGTCGTCTCTGCGACCTCATGGAGCGCGTCGGTTGGGGCGAACCGCTTCTCGGCGGCCAGCCACTGGACCTGCTGGCCGAGCTGCACCGCCAGCTCGTCATCGTCGCTCGAGATGAGCGCGCGGCCATAGAGCGCGAAATGCTGAGGCGCGACCGCGTGGATCGCTCCCCGCACGAGGTGAGCGACGACGAGGTCGCCGCGGTCGGTTGCTTCGACATAGCCCGCCCGGTCAAGACCCTCACGTCGGGCGGCGAGAGCGATCAGTGCAGCGCCCGGCGAGAAGTCGGATGCCGGGCACGCCGCCGCCTCGGCGAGACTTGCCGCATCGCGACTCGCTAGCCCTGAACGGGCGAGCCGGAAAGCAAGGACCTGGTCGACGTCCACGGGCGTTTCGAGGCTACCGCCGCCGCTGCGCCAGCGTGCGGGGGGCTCGCCGTTCTCTCGTAGGCAGCACGCGGCTCCACGGCCCGCACGTGGGGCAGGTCGGGCAGCTGGAGCGGCGGCGGTACTCGCCCGGCGTCAGGCCCGTGACGCGCTTGAACAGGCGGCGGAACGAGGCCGCGTCCTCATAGCCCACCGCCCAGCTGATCTCCTCGATGGGGGCGCTGCCGGTCTCGAGGGCGCGCTTTGCCCGTTCCCCCTGATCCGCTGGAGGTAGGAGATCGTCGTCTCGCCGGTTGCCGCCCGGAAGCGCCGCTTGAAGGTGCGCGAGCTGAGCCGGGAGCGCCGGACCATCTCAGCCACCGGGGCCGCGACCGCGTAGTTGTCCGCGATCCAGCGCTGGGCGGCGAGCACGACCGCGTCCCCGTGATCGGTCCCCGGATCGAAGACCTGGAAGGGCCTGGCCGCCTCGGTGCCAGCTGGAGAAGGCGGAAGCGCGCCAGGGCCTTGGCGGTGGCAGGTCCGACGTGGCGCGCGACCAGGTAGAGGGCGAGGTAGTGCCAGTCGGTCGAGGCGCCTGATGTCGCGAGCCGACCACCTTCGCCCGAAACCACGAGCGCCTCGTCGAGGCTCTTCTGCGGGGTCGCGGCCTTCTACCGGAACGCCTACAGCGCGGCGCTCGTACCGCAGTGGCTGCCCGCCCTCGACGGGGTGGTGGAGCGCCTCGAGCGGGGGGCGAAGGTTGCCGACATCGGCTGCGGCCACGGCCACTCGACGGTGCTGATGGCCGAGGGGTTTCCGAACTCGACCTTCTTCGGCGTCGACCCGCACAAGGCCTCGATCGCGGCTGCGATCGAGAACGCGGCATCAGCCGGACGAGGCGACCCACCTGCGCGTCGGCGAGCTTCGCGATGAACGGGAGGCGTCGCATTTCTTCGACCGACCCTGGCGCGGCACCCTTCTCGCCGTTGTCGTTGGGTCCCCACATGTGACCCATCTTGTCGATCGCGCCGAGGCTGACAAGCATCCCGCGCCAGTCTGGATCGTTCTTGATCACCTTGATCGCGGCGTCGGCCGACCACGTGTCGCCTCCAGTGTGGCCCGGATCGAACCCGGGGCGAACCGGTTACCTTCGAGCGGATACATCCACGGCGGAGCGAGCGACGCGGTCCCGTAGTCGAGCGGCGGCGACGTCGACTGTCTGGTCCAGAAGCGGCTGCCGACCTCGTTCTCGTCGAGGTACGGAGGTGACGTGCCGTTGCCGTCCTCCGGCTTCCGCCAGGACTCCGTGCCGGCAATCTCGGCGAGGCAGTCCGCCGTGGTCGAGCTCCCCCGGATCTGGAAGATGAAGTCGCCTGGGTCGGACGCCCCGGCCGTTTGCCCGGCGGTGCACGCCGCGGTCCGCTTCTCGGCGATCGCCGCGAACGTCGAGTCCCCGAAGCGTGCGTCGAGGTAGTCGGGGAGCGTCGTGTACCCGCCGTCATCGATCAACTGGTTGAACTGCCCCGCACGACATGCTGGAGCTGACGTAGTACGCGCCGGCACCGCCGCCCAGGACGTTGTCGACGTCGCGATACACCTCATCGGACCAGCCCATGTGCTTGGGGAACTGACCGCTCATGATCACGTTGTGGCTGATCACGGTCTCGGCCGCCATGTGGCCGAGATAGGCGCGCGGGAAGCTCACGCCCCGTTCATCAAATGCCGCACA
The DNA here is from genome assembly GCA_050694635.1 of Thermoleophilaceae bacterium. GTDB lineage: Bacteria > Actinomycetota > Thermoleophilia > Solirubrobacterales > Thermoleophilaceae > JACVRW01. Next base: position 1,747 of record JBOGXT010000636.1, on the reverse strand, counting down.
TTTGTCATGCGGTGCCGCGCAGTCGTGTCCTTGCGCGTCTGGTCCAACACGATTGCGAGGACGCGCGACGGCCGATCCGGGTGTCCCGCCTGTGCCGCTACCGGTGGGGCGCCCTCCACCCCCAGCATCATGAGGATGCCGAGCACGAGCAAGAGATGCCGCTGCGATGCCCTCATCGGATCTCCTTTCTTCGCCGAGAGAGGATCTGCGCACTCTTGAATCGCGCGCTGCACGGGAACAACGCCCACCTGGCCAGTCTTGGCGGATGCGTCGCTACCGCGTCGACGGGACGTGCGTCGACGCGAGCTCCTGGTCGCCCCCGACTTGAGCGCATCGCGCTCGCCCCTGCCAGCACGGTGCGGCTGGCGATATTGAGCTTGAGGTACACGCTCGAGAGGTGCATCTTCACGGTGCTGCGCGACATGAACAGCTTGGTCGCGATCTGCGGGTTCGGCAGCCCGGTGGCGGCGAGCGCCGCGACTTCGCGTTCGGATGAGGAGCGACGCCGTCTACCGCTTCGAGTGCGTGAGCGGTAGCGAGATGGTCGACGCGCTGCGCTTCTGCTCCTCGTCCAAGCCGGTCACCTCCGGGCTCGACGGCTGCGTGATCGCTTTGCGCCTGAAGCGGTCGCGAGCTTGCCCGCGGCACGCGGTCAGCGGCCCGCTGAACGAGCCTTCGTATGCTTGGCTCTCTGTTCGCTCGCCTCCACCGTTGGCTCGATCGTCATCCGTTTGCAGGCGATCGCCTGGTCGCCGCGGCCACGGTGTTGCTTGTGGTGGGCGAGCTGATCTCGGGCCGACTGTTCTCCTACGAGACGTCGGTCGCGCCGACCGCCGAGGAGGTTGTCGTGTCGCTGGCGCTGGTCGCGCCGCTGCCATTCGGACCGCGCGCGCCGGTCGCCGTCTTCGCGACCGTGATGGCGACCTGCCTCGTCCAGCTCGCGCTCACCGAGCACGTGGTGGTGGCCGACCTGGCGCCGCTGGTCGCCCTCTACTACCTGGTCGCGCACGGGCCGAGCCGGCTCAAGCCGATCGGGCTCGGCGTGGCGCTCGTCGGCGGCGTCGTGATGTCACTGCGAGCGTCGTTCCCCGGCGTTCTTGACGGGTTCGTCCTCGGGACAGCCGTCGTCACCACCTACGTTCTGCTGGCGGCGCTGCTCGCCGACCGGCGGGTCAGCCGCCGCGCCCGGCTGGCGGCGCTTGAGCTCGACCGCGACCAGCAGGCGGAGATCGGGGCGGCGCAGGAGCGGGCGCGGATCGCGCGCGAGCTGCACGACGTGGTGGCGCACTCGCTGGCGGTGATGGTCTCCCAGGCCGACGGCGGCCGCTACGCCGCGCCCGAGGATCCCGACGCCGCGAGCCGAGCGCTGGCGCAGATCGCCGAGACCGGGCGAGATGCACTGGCCCAGATGCGCCGCCTGCTCGGTGTACTGCGGGCGGGCGAGGAGGGCGGCGACCTGGCGGGCCTCGTCCGCCGGCTCGCCCGCGCGGGCCTGCCGGTCGAGCTTGAGGTCGAGGGCCGGGCGCGCGAGCTACCGGCCGAGCTGCAGTTGTGCATCCACCGGGTGGCCCAGGAGGCGCTGACCAATGTGCTCAAGCACGCTGACTCGCCGCGGCGGGTGGAGGTGATGGTGCGCTACCTCGATGCGGAGGTCGAGCTCACGGTCCGCGACGATGGCCGCGGGGTCGGCGCCGGCGACGGCCAGGGGCACGGCCTGGCCGGGATGCGCGAGCGCGTCGCGCTGCAC
>JBOGXT010000635.1:0-1863 GCA_050694635.1 Thermoleophilaceae bacterium | reverse complement strand
CCGTCGAGCTGGCGGTGGCGGGCGGCGCGGCGCTCGCCTTGACCGGACCCGGCTCCCGGGTGGACGTGCTCGTCTCGACCCGGCGCCACGACGGCGCCGGCCGCACCTTCGTCGCGCTGGAGGACGTGGCGCTGCTGGATCTGCGCCCGGCCGCCGGCGGGGACTTTCCCGTCGAGGAGACGGTCGACCAACCCGAGGCTACGGCGCTCGCCACACTCCGAGTGACGGCCCGCCAGGCGGTCTACCTAACGGCCGCCCAGAGCTTCGCCCACGAGATCCGCCTGCTGATCCGCCCGCCGGGTGACCGCCGCCGCACCGGCCCGATCGAGTTCGGTGAGGGCGTGCTCTGAGGGACTGTCCTGGATGGAGGCCCTATACGGGCCACAAAGCGGGACAGTCGGGCGCGGGCGGCCGGCGCGTCAGCCGGCGCGTTCCAGCACGTCGACCTCGCCGTCCGGGCGGCCCAGGAGCGCGCGGTCTGCCAGCCCGATGAAGAGACCGTGCTCCATCACGCCCGGAATCTGCTCGAGCGAGTGGTCGAGCGACTCCAGGTCGGCGTCGCCCGGCAGCGCGCAGTCGAGGATGAGGTGGCCCTCGTCGGTCACGTAGGGCTCGCCGTTCTCGCGCAGCCGCAGCTCTGAGTCGGGCAGCAGCCGGGCCAGCCGGCGCCGCGTGTCGCGCCACGCGAAGCGCACCACCTCCACCGGCAGCCGGAACCGCTCGCCCAGCCGCTCCACCCGCTTGGGCGTCTCCGCCACGACCACGAAGCGGCGCGCCGCTGACACAACGATCTTCTCGCGCAAGAGCGCCCCCCCTCCACCCTTTATCAACCGCAGTGAGCCGTCGACCTCATCCGCGCCGTCGAGCGCGAGGTCGAGCTCGAAGCTCCCGTCCAGTTCGATCACCTCGATGCCCGCCGCCCGCGCCAACTCGTCGGTGGCAGAGGAGGCGGTCACGGCCCGGACCGGGTCGCGGCGCGCCCCCAGCAGCTCCACCACCTTCCACACCGCCCGCCCCGAGCCCAGCCCGATCGTCATCCCGGGCGAAACCAACTCGACCGCCGCCGCGGCCGCGGCGGCCCGGGCGACGGCGTCGGGCTCGCTCACGCGACGAGCTCGGCCCGCAGCTCGATCGAGTCCACCGCCGCCAGCGCCTGGGACACCGGGCAGCCCTTCTTCGCCGCCTCGGCCACCTCCTGGAACTCATCCGAATCCACACCCGGTACGCGCGCCCGCGTGTCAAGCTCGATACGGGTGATCCCGAAGCCCTCGTCGACCTTGTCGAGGTGCACCGTGGCCGTGGTCTCGACGCTCTCGGCCGAATGCCCGGCCCGCCCCAGCTCGGCCGACAGCGCCATCGAGAAGCAGCCGGCGTGGGCGGCCGCGATCAGCTCCTCGGGGTTGGTGCCGTCCCCCTCCTGGAATCGCGATTGGAAGGAGTAAGGCCCCTCGTAGGCACCGCTTGCCATGCGCATCGTCCCGTTGCCCCCCTCCAGCGAGCCGTCCCAGCGCGCCTCGGCGGTCCTCTTCGGCATCCCGATCACCTCCGCTCGTGTACCGGCGAGACAGTACCCCCGGCGCTCCCGTCAGGCCCCCTGACCATCGCTAGACTTGCTTACGCAACGTAAGTCGCTGATGGAGAAGCCAATGGAAACCCTGCTGCTGGTCCCGGTCGACGACTCGGTCGTCTTCCCGAATATGACCCTCACGCTGGCAGTCGATGTCGGCGACGAGGACCGCGTGGCGCTGGTGCCCCGCAAGGGCGACGAGTTCGCCTCCGTGGGCACGGTGGCCAACGTGGTAGAGCGCGTGCGCCTGCCCGGCGGCGGCCGCGCGGTGACGCTGGACGGCGCCCACCGGGCGC
>JBOGXT010000634.1:0-5926 GCA_050694635.1 Thermoleophilaceae bacterium | reverse complement strand
ACGCCCGCCAGCACCTCCGCGGGTCAGGCCGCCGAGAGCGCCGGCGAGGCCGCACAGACTTCCGATGAGGCGAACGCCGCCGCCGGGGCGGACCAGCCCGCCTCCTCGACGGGCGCGCCCGCTCCCGCCGCGCTCGACACGGTGCCACTTACCTTCACCTTCAACGGGAGCTTCTTCGACCTGGCGGACTTCTTCCACGACCTCAAGCGATTCGTACGGCTCGGTACCGACAGCGACGTCGAGGTGCGCGGCCGCCTGATGACAATCGACTCGCTCACGCTGACGCCGACCAGCTTCCCGCAGATGGAGGCCCAGGTGACCGCCACCGTCTACCTGTCGCCGAAGGCCCAGGGCGTCACGGCCGGCGCGACCCCGCAGGGGCCCGCGCCGTCCAGTCCGGGCTCCACTCCGGCTTCGACCGACGACTCGTCCACCACGACTCCGACCGCCGCAGCGGCTGCACGATGAAGACCTTCCTGCTCGATCTCTGGCACGACCTGCGTGAGAAGCGGCTGTGGCCGGTGGCGATCTTGCTCGCCGTGGCCCTGGCGGCGGTTCCGCTCGTGCTCCGCAAGCCGGCCGAGGAGGCACCTGCACCCGCGGTCGACGCCGCGCCGCAGGCGAAGCCCGCCGACGCGGAGGCCGAGGCGCTCGCGGTCAAGGCGCTCGAGGAGGGCAGCGTGCCGTCCTCGAAGCTGGACACCTTCTCCGCCAAGAACCCCTTCAGGCCGCTGGTCAAGGAGCGCTCCGTCGAGGAGCTGGCGAGCCAGCTCGGCTCGACGCAGGGAACCTCGGACGGCGCCGGCCCGAGCGTCGGCGGAGCCGGCGACAGCACGTCCGGCGGAGGCGGCCTCAGCTCGGGCGGCGATGTCGGCACCGCCGATCCGGGCGGTGACACCGGCGGCGACGGCGGCGACGGCGGCGGCTCGGACAAGCCGACCACCACCACCTATGCCTACGTGGTGGACGTGACCTTCACGGCCAACGACCGGAAGCGGCGCATCAAGGGCATGGAGCGGCTGGACATCCTGCCGAGCTCGGCGAACCCCCTGCTCCTGTTCCTGGGCGTGAGCGACGATGCGGGTAACGCGGTCTTCCTCGTCGACTCCACGCTGAGCGCCACCGGCGAGGGCCGCTGCACGCCCAACCCCGACGAGTGCGCCTTCGTCTACATCGGCCCGGGCGCCCAGCACATGTTCACCAACGAGGAGGGCGACTCGTACACCGTGCAGATCGACGAGATCCGCAAGGTGAAGGTCAAGCCCGACGGCTCGGCTGCACGGGCCGCCGGCCGCCCCAAGGCCAAGGCCGCAGTGGGCAAGCCCGCTAGGCGCCGCTTCGTTGCACCGATCCTCTCCGATCTCGTCGTGGTGGCCACCGGCGCCGCGAACGACTCAAACAGCGACACGGACCGCCGATAGGGGGTAGAGATGCGCAGCCGGACTCTGATCATCTGCTTCGCGCTGCTCGCGGCGGCTCTGACGGCCATGCCCGCGAGCGCCGGCGCGGCAGGCAAGAAGGCCAAGGCCTCGACGCCGAAGATCACTCGCGTCACGCCGATGCGCCTGGAGGTGGGCCAGAAGCTCACCATTCGCGGCCTCAACTTCAACGCGAAGGTGCGCGCGAACACGGTGATCCTCCGCAACAATGCGGGTCGCACCGCCTTCGTAAAGCCGCGTCGCGCCAGCCGGCGCAAGCTCGTGATCGTGCTGCCCGAGTCGGTCGCGCGGCTGCTCACCGTCAAGGCCAGCCGCCAACGGCCCACGCGGCTCAAGCTGCGAGTGCTGGCCGGCCGCTTCAGCAAGTACACCCCGCGGCGCCTCTCTCCGGTTGTGCTCGGCACGAGCGCCGGTGGCGGGGGTGGCGCCGCCGGCGGCGGCGGTGGCGGCCAGACGGTCTGCAACGACGACGACGATCACGATAACGACCTGCTGACGAACGCCCTCGAGGCCCAGATCAAGACCGACCCCTGCCTCGCCGACACCGACGGCGACGAGATGACCGACGGCTGGGAGTACTACTCGGCCAGGGACCTGAACGTCAAGGCAGTGCCGTATCCGGGCAAGCGTCCGTACACGAACGCCCTTGACCCCTCCGATGGTGCGGCAAGGGGAGAGAACGGCCGTCCGCTCGGTATGAGCGGCATCGACTTCGACGGCGATGGCCTGACCTCGTACGAGGAGTACCGAGCGTGGCGCCACACCGGCAGCTCGGTCGACCTGAGCCAGGGCGGGGGCATCGACCTCGATTCCCCGCTCGGCTACAGCGACGGCACCAAGACAAGCCGTCCCGGCGAGACCCCGGCGGTTCCCGCCTGGCGCCGCCAGAGTTACGACCCGGGCCTCGTGAACCCCGGTCAGCCCTTCCCCGCCACCTTCAACCTCTGGGGGGACGGGATCTTCCCCGGCAGTGCGAACGACGTCTGGCGCGACGACGAACGCGACGCCGATGGCGACGGTCTCTCCAACTGGCTCGAGTCAGCGCGTGGCCCCTCCAAGAACGCCTGGTGGCAGGCCGTGCTCTCGGACAAGGGCGTGCAGCCGTGGCCGGACCTGACATGCGCCCAGGAGTTCGGTTACTTCGAGGAGCGTCCGTTCGCTGAGCTCGACCTGGCCGACCCGGACGTCGACGGCGACACCGTGCTGGACGGTGAGGACGATCAGGACCACGACGACTACGACAACATCACCGAGCTCTACGAAACGCACTACGACCTCGACGGCGACGGCGGGTTTGTCTGCGGCACGGAGCCCTTCTGGTCCATCGATCGAGATCCGACCGCCGGCGTGGACCCTTGGGTCACCAACCCCTTCAATCCCTGCGCGCCGAATCCGAACTCGCGCACCTGCCACGACTACAAGCGGATCGGCTAGCAGTCCTTCCTTCCACACTGGCGCCCGCACCCTGAACAGCAGGGTGCGGGCGCTGTCCTTGTTGGTGTACCCTCTACACATGGCACGCACCAACGTCGAGATCGACGAGCAGCTGGTGCGGCGGGTCATGCGCCGGTACGGGCTTCGCACCAAGCGCAGCGCGATCGATCTAGCCCTGCGCCGCCTCGACCTCGAGCCCATGAGCCGCGACGAGGCGCTCTCGATGCGCGGCAGCGGCTGGGAGGGCGACCTCGGGGAGCTGCGCGGCGGGTATCCGCGGCCGGCGTCGTGATCCTGGTCGACAGCTCGGCCTGGATCGAGTTTCAGCGCGCCACCGGCAGTCCCGTCGACCAACGCCTGACGGCCGCCATCGAGGACGCCGAGCCGCTCGCGACGACCGGCCTCGTGATCCTCGAGATCCTAGCCGGCGCACGCGACGAGCGTCAGGCCGGCCAACTTCGCCGGCTGCTCGACCGCTGCCGGTTCCTCCCGCTGGAGGAGCCGTCCGACCACGAGGCCGCGGCCGCGCTCTACCGGGCCTGCCGTCGCGGCGGCACCACCATCCGCCGGCTGCCCGACTGCCTGATCGCCGCCGTGGCCATCAGGACGCGCGCGGCGCTGCTTCATCAGGACGCCGATTTCGACGCGATCGCCGGCCACGCGCCACTTGCCATCGCCCCGGTCGAGGCTGGTGCGTAGGGTGTGGGCGCCATGTCGTTCCGCTTCGTCACCGCCGGCGAGTCGCACGGTCCTGGCCTGACCGCGATCGTCGAGGGGCTTCCCGCCGGCCTCGAGCTGCGTCCGGAGGAGATCGATCGCGACCTGGCCCGGCGCCAGCTCGGACACGGGCGCGGGGGGCGCATGAAGATCGAGAAGGACCGCGCCGAGGTGGTGGCCGGGGTCAGGCACGGCCGCACGCTCGGCAGCCCTGTGGCGCTGCGCGTGGAGAACCGCGACTACCTCAACTGGGAGGAGCGGATGAACCCCTGGCCGGTTGAGGCCGAGGTCGAAGAGGTGCACCTTCCGCGGCCGGGTCATGCCGACCTCGCGGGGGTGCTCAAGTACGGACACAGCGACGTGCGCAACGTGCTCGAGCGCGCCTCGGCGCGGGAGACCGCAGCTCGCGTCGCCGCGGGCGCGCTCGCCAAGGCCTACCTGCGCGCGCTCGGGGTCGAGGTCCTCTCGCACGTCACCCGCATCGGCACGGTGGCGGCGCCCAAGCGCCACGACCTGTCGCCCGCGGACTTCGAGGGCGTCGACGAGTCACCGGTGCGCTGCCTCGACGCCGCCGCGAGCGAGGCGATGGTGGCCGAGATCGACGCGGCGCGCAAGGCCAACGAGTCGCTTGGCGGGGTGTTCGAGGTGCGTGGCTTCGGGCTCGTGCCGGGCATCGGCTCGCACATCTCCTGGGAGGAGCGCCTCGACGGCCGGCTGGCCGGCGCGATCATGTCGATCCAGGCGATGAAAGGCGTGGGCATCGGCGACGGGTTCGAGCTGGCGGGGCGGGTGGGCTCGCAGGCCCACGACGAGATCTTCTGGTCGGACGAGCGCGGCTTCTTTCGGGAGACCAACCGCGCCGGCGGGCTGGAGGGGGGCATGACGACCGGCGACCCGCTCGTGGTGCGCGCCGCGATGAAGCCGCTGCCCACGCTCACCAAGCCGCTCCGCAGCGTCGACCTGGCGACGAAGCAGCCCGCTCAGGCCCTGCGCGAGCGCACCGACTCCTGCACGGTGCCCGCCGCGGGGATCGTGGGCGAGGCGATGGTGGCGCTCGTGCTGGCCGCCGCGTACCGGGACAAGCTCGGGGGCGACCACATCGACGACGTCCGCGCGGCGCTCGACGCGTACGTGGATCGGATCGGGTGGAGGCGAGCCCGGTAGACGGGGCGATCGTCCTCGTCGGCTTTATGGGCGCGGGCAAGTCGACCGGCGCCCGCGCGCTCGCCGCGGAGCTCGGCGTCGAGGCGGTCGACAGCGACCGCGAGCTCGAGCGCCGGCTCGGCGAGCCGATCGAGTCGTTCTTCGACCGCGAGGGCGAGGCCGCCTTCCGCGCGCGCGAGGAGGAGCTCGTGCGCGAGCTGCTCGAGCGGCCCGGCGCCCCTGTCGTCGCGCTCGGCGGCGGCGCCCTCCAGTCGGAGCGCGTGCGCGAGGTCCTCACCCGCCATACCGTCGTTCACCTGGAGATCGAGACCGAGGACGCCTGGCGCAGGGCGTCCAACAAAGGGCGGCCGCTGGCCCGCGACCCGGATCGCTTCGAGCAGCTCCACCGCGACCGCGGCGCGCTCTACGAATCGGTCGCCGACGCCGTCATCCCGCCCGCCGACCGCGACGTGCTGCGGCGCGCCCTGCCGTTCCTGCGCGCCCTCGGCGACGCGCGGGCGGGCACCCGCCTCGTGTGGGCGGCGGCCGAATCCGGCTCCTACCCGATCTACTTCGGCCGCGGCCTGATCGACTCGGACTTCTTCCCGCCGCTGGGCGGCCGGCGCTTCGTCGTCACCGACGAGAACGTGGCGCGCGTGCAGCGGACCGAGGGCACCGACCGGATCGTGGTCATGCCGGGGGAGGAGCACAAGACGATCCACGGGGCCGAGCTGGTGCTCCGATCGCTGGCGCAGGCCGGCGCCGAGCGCGGCGACCTCGTGGTGGCCGTGGGCGGCGGCGTGGTCGGCGACCTGGCCGGCTTCTGCGCGGCCGTGTACCAGCGCGGGATGCGCCACGTGCAGGTGCCGACGACGCTGGTGGCCCAGGTGGACTCGGCCTACGGGGGCAAGACCGGCGTCGACCTGCCGGAGGGCAAGAACTACGTCGGCGCCTTCCACCAGCCCTCGGCCGTCCTCTGCGACCCGGCGGCGCTCGACACGCTCCCCCCCGAGGAGGCCGCGGCCGGCTACGCCGAGGTGGTGAAGACGGCGCTGATCGCCGGCGGCGGGCTCTGGGCGCGAGTGCGCCAGGGCGGCGACGTGAGCGGGCGCGAGATCATGGGCTGTGCGCGGACGAAGCTTGCGGTGGTGGCCGAGGACGAGCGCGACGGCGGGCGGCGCCAGGTCCTGAAC
>JBOGXT010000633.1:0-5144 GCA_050694635.1 Thermoleophilaceae bacterium | reverse complement strand
GTAGACGAACTGCGGCTGGCTCGTGACGTCGCCGGCGGCCCAGATCGACGGCACGCTGGTGCGCTGCTGCTCGTCGACCACGACGGCTCCGCGCCGGTCGGTCTCGACGCCGATCTGGTCGAGGCCGAGGTGCTCGGTGTTCGGCACGCGGCTCGTGGCCACGAGGACCGCGTCGACGCGCAGCTCGAAAGACTCGCCGGCACGGGTGCCCTCGAGCACCTTCTCGCCGCCGTCGGCGCGGACGCGCCCGGTGCGCGCGCCCTCCATCACCGTGTGCCCCTCCTCCTCGAGCACTGCGCGGATCTCTTCCGAGACCTCGGGCTCCTCGAACGGCGCCACGCGCGCGATGTCGAGGAACGTCACCTCCGAGCCGAAGTTCCCGAACACCTGGCCCAGCTCGAGCCCGACCGCGTTCGCGCCGATCACCGCGAGCCGCGCGGGCGCCTCGGTCAGCTCGAGCGCGCTGGTCGAGGTCAGGTAGCCGGCCTCCTCCAGCCCCGGGATCGGGGGCACCGCCGGGCGGGCGCCGGTAGCGACGAGGATCGCGCCGGCGGTCAGCGTCCCGCCGGCGAGGGCCACGCCGTGCGGGCCGGCGAGCTCAGCCTGGCCCTCACGCAGCTCGATGCCGTACCCATCGAGCAGGCCGACGTACTTCTCCTGGCGCAGCTGCCCCACCAGCGCCGCCTTGCGCGTGACCGCATCGGCAAGCAGCGGACCGCCCGTCAGGCGTGCCCGCTCGGAGTCGGCCAGCAGGCTCTTCGACGGCACGCAGCCGACGTTGACGCAGGTGCCGCCGATCGTGCCCTGCTCGACCAGCAGCACGCGCCTGCCGAGGTCGCGCGCCCGGATCGCCGCCGCGAACGCGGCGCTGCCCGAGCGGAGCACGATCAGGTCGTAGTCGTATGGACCGCCGCCGTCCGACGCCGGCGGCTCGACCCCCGCCTGGACGATCCCCTCGACGCGGTAGCGCGTCCCGGCGAGGGCGTCGTCGAGCGCCCGCTCGTCCACGTCGCCCGTGACGCTCGCGCTTCCGCGGCGCCAGTCGATCGACGCCTCGGTCGCCCCGGCCTGCTTGAGCGCCGCCTCGACGTGGCGGGCACAGCGGTTACAGGTCATTCCCTTGATCTCCAGCTCTAGTTCAGCCATCTGTCCGAGTCATATTCGGGGAATCTGATATCAATGCTAGCCCATATTCCAACTCTCTGATCCGCTCCCGGCGGCTGGAGATTCAAAAGGCGCAGAAATGGCTGCCTGGAGAGGCGCCGTCCCCATCACCCGAAGGAGGCATCCGTGGAGACCAAGGCCCTGGACACGCAGCAGCTCGCCCGCGAGCTGGCGGGCGCGATGCCACTGCTCACGGCGCGCGAGCAGCGGGTAGCGATCGCGCTCTACCGCCTACTCGCGGAAGGGCGGCCGGTCGCGCCCGAGCGACTGGCGGAGCGCACCGGAATCCACGATCAGGAGGTCAGGCGGCTGCTAGAGGGCTGGCCGGGCGTCTACCTCGACCAGGCCGGCGTTGTCGGCTTCTGGGGCCTGGCTCTCGACCAGATGCCGCACCGCCTCCACCTCGACGGCCGGGAGCTGCGGGCCTGGTGCGCCTGGGACACGCTCTTCCTCCCCGAGCTGATCGGGAGGCCGGCGACGGCCGAATCGACCTGCCCCACCACCGGCGAGACGGTCTCGCTCGAGGTCGTCACCGGCTCCGGCGTCCATGACGTCAGCCCCGCCGGCGCGGTGCTGTCGTTCCTGCGGCGCGAGCAGCCCTTCGACGCCGACACGATCATCAGCTTCTGCCACCTCGTCCACTTCTTCGCCTCGGAGGAAGCGTGTGCAGACTGGACGGCCAAGCACCCGGGCACGTTCCTGCTCTCCGTCCGGGACGGATTCGAGATCGGCCGGCTCACGAACCGGGCACGCTTCGCCGCCGCACTGGAGAGAAGTGGCCGCTGAAGCGGTCGGCCAGACAGCCGGGGCGCTCGCATGCGGAGGCCGCCTACGCGACGCCCGTCGTGATCGGTTGCAACGCGGCCGCCTCCTCGGGCCTTCGGACGCTGCGACCGGGGCCGCGGTGAAGCCGACGCGCAGGCGTTGAAGCAGTCAACAACGCTCGCGTACGGCGCCGCCAAGGGGGCCAGCAGAACGCGGGTAGCGACTCGCGAGCGCAACCCATTGAGAGCGAAAAGGGGGCTCGCGCGGAGCGGACCGCGGGGTCCCGTCCTCAGCATGATCCCGGCACTGTCGCCGCTCGGGTTTGCAGAGCGGAGGCTCCATGTGCGAAGGGACGTTTCGAATGAAGGACCGCCAATTTTGCGGGCCTTTTTTGAGTAGCGGGGGGGTTTTGAACGCATATCACCGACGGCCTCTCGCTTCTCCGTGACCCGCACACCACGGGAAGGTTCGCGGGCCGCCTGATTCGGTACGCGGCGGTAAGCGGTAAGTCGATTGATCGCGGATGGCTTCTGCACGAGGGCCCAGGTCGCAGGACTCGAGCGCCCACGCGAGCGCCTCGCCGGGCGCGCCAACGGTCGGGACGTCGGGGCGGGGCGGGCGGCGGACCACGATCACCGTCAGCCCGCGGAGGCGTGCGGCGTCGAGCTTGGCCCGGGTGTGCGCGCCGCCGCTGTCCTTGGTCACGACCAGCTCGATCCGATGCTCGTCGATCAGCGCCAGCTCGCCCTCGACCGAGTACGGCCCGCGGTCGAGCAGGACGCGGTGCCGTGGTGGAAGTGGCGGGTCGGGCGGCTCCACGCAGCGCACGAGGAACCACGGCTCGGCGACGTCGGCGAACGCGGCGAGACCCTGGCGGCCCGTGGTGAGCAGGATCCTCGACCCCAGCCTGGGCACCGCGGCGGCGGCCTGGTGGAGATCATCGACCCACTCCCAGCGGTCGCCCTGGCGCTCGCTCCAGCCGGGCCGCTCGAGCCGCAGGAGCGGCACGCCGGCGCTGTCGCAGGCAGCGATCGCCGAGGCCGAGATGCGCTCGGCGAACGGGTGCGTGGCGTCCACGACGGCGGCGAAACGGTGGTCGCGAAGCCAGCCGGCGAGGCGGTCCGGGCCGCCGAACCCGCCGATCCGCACGTCACCCATGGGCAGACGGGGGCGCGACACGCGGCCGGCGAGAGAAGAGGTGACCGGCACGCCAGCCGCGACGACGTCGGCGGCGAGGTGGCGGGCCTCGGCGGTCCCGCCGAGGACGAGCACGCGCCGGGGAAGGCTCATGCGTGCCGCCGGCGGCGCAGCAGGTAGGTGTCCATGATCCAGCCCTTGCGGTTGCGGGCCTCCTCGCGGGCGCGCTCGATCTCGTCCACCACCTCGCTCAGCTCGCCGGTGAGCAGGAGCTCGTCGTCGGTGCCGATGTAGGCGCCCCAGTAGATGTCGATCCCGGAGGACGGCAGCTGCCTGAAGGTGCAGCGGCCGTCGAGCATCACGACGACGTCGTCCGCTTCCTCGGGGAAGCCCTCGGCGAGCCGGCGACCGGTCGTGATCTGGATCGCGCCGCCGATCCGGTTGAGGGCGATCCGGTGCTTGGCCGCGAGCGCCTGGACGCTGCTGATCCCCGGCACGACCTCGTACTCGAGCTCGACGTCTCCCGTGGTGCGGATCTGGTCGAGCACGGCGAGCGTGCCGTCGTAGAGCGAGGGGTCGCCCCAGACGAGGAAGCCGCCGCAGCCGCCGTCGCGCAGCTCGTCGCGGATCGCGGCCTCCCAGAGCGCGACCCGGCGCGCCCGCCAGGCCTCGACCTCGGCGTGGTAGTCAACCGCCGTGCGGTCGCGGTCGGGATCCGGAATCTCCACGATCCGGAAGTCCGGGCGCTCGATGTAGCGATCGCAGATCTCCCGGCGCAGGCGCACCAGGTCCTCCTTCTCGGGGCCCTTCCCGGCGACGAAGAAGACGTCGACCCGGTTGAGCGCCTTGATCGCCTGCACGGTCAGGTGCTCGGGGTCGCCGGCGCCGATGCCGATGACGAGGAGCGTCCTCATGCCGGGGCGGCCGACCACTGGACCACCGGCCGCCCCGCGCGCCAGGCGGTGAAGCCGCCGAGCGGCTCGGCGCGCCCGATCTCGAGCCGCACGAGGCTGCCGCCGTGCTCATGGTGGGCGGCGTGGAGGATCCTCTCGCCCTCGAGCGTGATCGCGTTGGCGACGATCCGCCCGCTGGGGCGGAGCGCGCTCAGGCAGCGTTCGAGCAGGCCATCGGCGGTGAGGCCGCCGCCGACGAAGATCGCGTCGGGCGCGTCCAGGCCTTCGAGCGCCGAGGGCGCCTCGCCCTTTACCACGTCGAGGCCGGGGACGCCCAGCCGGAGCGCGTTCCGGCCGATGCGCTCGGCGCGGTCGGCGCGGGGCTCGATCGCGATCGCACGGCACGAGCGGTGGGCGCGCATCCACTCGATCGCGATCGAGCCGCTGCCGGCGCCCACGTCCCACAGGAGCTGGCCGGGCACGGGGGCAAGCGCAGCCAACGTCACGGCGCGAACCTCTCGCTTGGTGAGCTGGCCGTCGGATTCGAAGCTCTCGTCGGGCAGGCCCGGGGTCCGGGGAAGGAGAGGCGCCCCGGGCTCGGCGCGGCACTCGAGCGCGACCGCATGCAGCGCCGCCGCGGGGCGCTCGCCCCAGTCAGCGGCGGCGGACTCGACGATCCGCTCCCCGTCCCCGCCGAGCTCTTCGAGCACGACCAGCCGGGAGGGGCCGTAGCCGCGCTCGCGCGCGACGCGGGCTACCTGCGCGGCGCCGTCGGCGCCGAAGACGTAGACGACGATGCGCTGGCCGGGCTGCAGGGCGGGGGCGATCACCTCGACGGGTCGGGCGACCGCGCTGATCAGCTCGGTCTCGGCCTCCGGCCAACCCAGCCGGGCGCAGGCGAGCGCATGCGCGGAGGGGTGCGGCGCGACCTCCAGGCGCTCCGGGGCGAGCCGGCGGGCGAGGGTGGCGCCGACGCCGTGGAGCATCGGGTCGCCGCTGGCGAGCACGCACACCTCGCGATCCGTCATCGCCTCCAGCTCGTCGAGCACCGGCGCCATCGGCGAGGGCCAAGGACGGCGCTCGGCGCCGGTGTCGGGCACGAGCGCGAGCTGGCGCTCGCTCCCGACGAGCAGGTCGGCGCCGCGGATCGCGGCGCGGGCGGCCTCGCTCAGGCCCGCCCAGCCG
>JBOGXT010000632.1:0-7105 GCA_050694635.1 Thermoleophilaceae bacterium | reverse complement strand
CCGTACTCGGCGAACCAGATGTTGCCGTCCGGGCCCACTGTGAGGCCGACCGGGCCAGCGCCCGCGCTGATGCCGGTGGAGAACTCCGTAACAACCCCCGCCTGGGTGATACGCCCGATCGTGTTCTTGGTCTGCTCGCTGAACCACATGTTGCCGTCGGGCCCGCGGATGATCCGAGCCGGCTCGCTGCTGGGGGTGATCCCCTGCGTGAACTCGGCCGTCGTCCCGCCCAGGGTCATCCGCACCACGGGGTTGTTCGGAGGACGCAGCGTGGTGAACCAGAGGAAGTTGTCCGGTCCGGCGGCGATGTCGAGCGGCCTGCTCCCGGCGGTCAGACCGGCGCCGAACTCCGTCACCACCCCAGTCGGGCTGATGCGGCCGATGCGGTCCCCGTGTCTCGGCCAAGGCCCGGCTCGCTCCTACCTTCGGTGCAGAGCGTGCGCATCCGTCGTCAAACCGACGCACAAGACGACGCCGATTCGGTTCGGCGACTCAAGGCCGCGCGAGCGCTGCGGCGACGTGTTCCTCGAGCCGGCGATGTCGCTCGTCTGGCGCTGGCGGGTCGGCAGGGTCGAGGGCGGTGACGAGGTCGACCGCGGCGAGGATGTCCCAGTAGGGGTGGTGGTCGATCGCGTTCCCCGTGAGCGCGCGCTGGATCGCTTGGAATCGCTTCGCCGCCCCGAGGCCGTGGTCGCAGGCCCAGGTTCCAGCGCATCCACTCGAGGTCGATCGAGGCGGGCCCCACGACGCCTGGGTCCAGTCAACGACGCCGCTCAGGCGCCCGCTCCGCCAGAGCGTGTTGCCGGGGGTGGTGCGCGAGGTCTCTCGCGATCTGCTCCTCCCGCTTCTTCGAGTCCGCGAGCTGCGCCTGGACTTCCTCGAGGAGGCGCACGATCCGCCCGTTTGTGGCGGGCTCTGCGCTTCGAGCGGCCATTTGTCACCCCCTTTCTGTGGGCCGCCGCAGCGTAGCGGGCGGCCAGCGATGCTTCTGCGACACCCATGCTGGTCTGCGATCCTCGCCGCCGATGACGATGGGCGACCTTGCGGAGCGCATCGGCGCGCTGCTCGCGAAGAGCTCCGAGCGCCGCGTGGGCCTCGTGATCGGGGCCCAGGCGCGGGGCGAGACCGGCTTCTGGCACCGCGGCAGCCTGCCTGACGGTCCCGGCACGATCTTCGAGATCGGCTCGATCACCAAGACCTTCACCGCCACCCTGCTGGCGGACATGGCAGGCGACGGGATCGTGGCGCTGGGCGACCCGGTCCAGCGCCACCTCCCGGACGGCGTGTGGCTGCCGGTACGCGGCCGCGAGATCACCCTGGAGGACCTCGCTACGCATCGCTCCGGCCTCCCACGGCTGCCGAAGGGGCTGGTCTGGCAGGCGCTGACGCGCGATCGGCGTGACCCCTACGCCAGCCTCGACGAGGCGCGTCTCGCCGCCGCCATCGGCGCCACCCGGCCGCGCCGTGAGCCCGGCCGCAAGGTCGCCTACTCGAACTACGGGATGGGCTTGCTCGGACACGTGCTGGCGCTGCGCGCGGGCACGACCTACGAGCGGCTCGTGCGCACGCGCATCTGCGAGCCGCTCGGGCTGGTCGACACCTGGCTCGACACCCCCGAGTCCGAGCGGAGGCGCGTCGCCGCCGGCCACACCTGGCGCGGCCGGCAGGCACCGCCCTGGCACCTCGCCTCTCTCGCCGGCGCGGGAGGGCTGCGGTCCACGGCCGCCGACCTGCTCGCCTTCCTTCGCCTCCACGCCCCGACGTCGGAAGCGCCGCTGGCCGTTGCGGCCGCCGAGACCGCGCGCCCGCGAGCCATCTGGCGCAAGATCGAAATCGGCCTCGGCTGGCTGATCGTCCCGCCCGGGCGCCGCCTGCCCTCGGGGCGCACGCGCTACAGGCTGCTGCTGCACGAGGGCGGCACCGGCGGCTTTCGCAGCTTCGCTGGCGCCATTCCGGAGATCCGCGCCAGCGCCGTCGTCCTCGCTAACCAGGCCCGCTCGGTCGGCCGGCTCGGTCTGCGGGTGCTGGACGCCCTCGCCAACGAGTCGTCTCGAGACTGAGCCACGGTCTCGCGGGCTCGGTCCGACTCAGCGCGGTAGGTGGACGACCACGGCGGCGAGCGCTTTTCGCTGACCGTGGAACCGGAACTCGCCGCCCCGGACCAGGGTTGCTGAGATCTAGGAGCCGCTGCCCGCCCGGACTGGTCCCGGGATACCCGAGCTCGCCGACGCCCGTGGCGCTGAGAACCAGGTAGCGGTCGCCGTGGATGGCCAGCGTTCGCCGCGGACGCACCCGCTCGGTACCGTCTCCCGCCTGCCGCTGGCCAAGTCGAAGCGATGAACCACGGGCCGACGGAAGCAGGACACCGCACCGCTCCCGCAATGGGACGATGAGCGAGCGTCTCCACAGACGGGCGGCTCGCTGCCGCACGGGACGAGCAGCAGCCGTGATCGCGCGCGCTAAGCAGACGCCTCCTTGCGTGCGAAACCGGCATCGCGGCCCCGGGCTTGAGTGGGCTGGTCTGCGAATCGGGCGGAGAAGAGACTCGGGTCGGGTGGCTCCGCTCGCAACGCGGTGGGAACAATCGACGCGGCGGTATGGGGTGAGAACTTCGCACCGGTGGCCCCACCAGACCTGGCGCTACCGGCGCCCAAAGTAGAAACCCGCTCCAGCAGCGGGTTTCTTTGGATGGGCCGGGCGGGATTTGAACCCACGCGCTTCGGATTACGAGTTTCGGGAATCCGTGGTGCGCGGGGGTCGATTTGGCTCTGTAGAGCGGTGTGAGTGCCGCTGAGAATTGCTCAGAATTGCTGATTTCGGGATACGGCTTTTCGACCGCGTGCTCGAACCGTCGGCGCAGCAGCAGACCGTCGGGTCCGGTCCCCGCCAAGTCCGCCCCCCGCCCTTTCCATGGCTGACCGCCAGCCACGCATGGGTGGTCTACGTCGTCTTCCGCGTCCGCTAGCTTGGGTGAGTGGTCGCGCCAACGGTGGATGATCTCACTGCGATCCGCAGGCTTAGCGCGTATCGCCCATTCGAGCGTGGTGGTGCCTCCGCGCTCGAGGCGAAGCAGGATCTCATCCTGGCCACGCTCGCTGAAGCCGGCGGGGCCTGCGCATCACTCTCTGAATGTCGCGAGAGCGCCCAGACGCTGTGGGGACTGGCGCTCGACCATCTCGAAATTGCCCAAGCCGTCAACGGCCTTATCGCTGCTGGGTCGATCCTCCGCGCGGCCGACGGCGCTCTTGAGCTCTCGCCAAGTGAACGCGAGCGCCTCGAGGCACACGCTGAACTCGGCGAGCCAATGCACGCCTGGCCCTGGAGGATTGGCACGAGGCGATCACGGAGCGGTTTCCCTCCCTCACTTCTCGCGAGCTCGAGGTCCTCGACAAGGAGCTGCAAGCCTTCCTGACGCGAGTCGTACACCGGCATGGGGCCGAGGCGGCTCTGCTCATGTATCCGGACGACCCGCCCACGCAGCGTCTCTACCAAGACGTCGAGGATGAAGGCTTCGACTTTCTCGGCTCCGCGAATGGGGTAACAAGGGAGCGTCGAGACTGGGCGTTTTCGCTGTTCGTGCGCCGGCCGACGGAGGCTCAGACGATCTTCCTGTCCGGCGTCCTGAACTGCGCGTTCTTCACAGCAGTGCTGACGATCGACCCGGAGGCGGCGCGGCTTATACAAGAGGTTGCCACTGGCCAGCGCGTGTACCTCGACACGAACTTCGTGTATCGGTTGCTCGGCGTCCAGGGCCCGCGATACGTGCGGCCGGCTGAGACGATCCTCCGCACCACGCAGTCAGCCGGTTACGTCTGTGCGGTCACGCCCTGGACGATCGCGGAGTTTCGGAATTCGCTTCAGAGATCGCGGTCCTTCCTAGAGCGCTACCCCCTGCCCCCGGACGAGTTTGCCGTCCTCGCCGCCGAGGCCACGTCGGACGAGGACTTCGTGACTTCATACTGGCGGCAGGCCAAGTCCACACGCGCGGCAAGTTTCGTCATCCTGAGCTACTAGAGCATGATGTGAAACACCGTCTCCTTGTGCGTCGGCTGCGTGGGGCCGGACACCGCACCTTCGCCAACGCCGGGTACTGGTTTCTAACTCACGATTCGGTTCTTCCGCGGTATGACTACCGAGCCGCAGGTCGCGAGGGCACGCTGCCCTTTTGCGTGAGCGCAAGTTCATGGTTCCAGGTCGTGGAGGCGTTCCGACCGAAGCCGGAGGACTTGGAACAGACACTTGCGGACATCTTGGCTTCTCCGTACGTCCGTCCGCGACGGACGATCAGTAAGCAGGCAGCCCAGGCCGTTGTCGCTCGGATGGCCCCGTATAAAGACGGAACTCCTGAGCTCGCGGCGCGAGTCTTCATGAACTCCGCCGCCATGAGCGAGATCGAGAAGACCTCGTCGGGCGAGGAGCAGACCGAGAAGATCGACAAGGCGATCATCACCGCTGCTCGAGACGCCCAGGAAGAAGCCAAGGCGGCGCAGGAGGCGGCGGCCTCCGAGCGCGCGAACGCCCGGAGGGCTGCCGAGGAGGCAGCCGCGCGCGTACGCGAGGCGGACGAGCGCCGGGAGCGCGACGTGGCCAACGCCGAGGCCATGAGCGCTCGAGCGCTGAGGGACGAGGAAGCGCGGTCCGCGGACGCCTTGCGAGCCGAGCGAGCTCGAGTCGAGACGGCAGTCTCGGCGGAGCGCGACCGGCACG
The DNA here is from genome assembly GCA_050694635.1 of Thermoleophilaceae bacterium. GTDB lineage: Bacteria > Actinomycetota > Thermoleophilia > Solirubrobacterales > Thermoleophilaceae > JACVRW01. Next base: position 2,398 of record JBOGXT010000632.1, on the reverse strand, counting down.
AGCAGGAGCTGGAGGCCAAGGAGAGAGCTCGGCTCGCGGCTGCGGCTGAAGCCGCGCGGATCCGGCGACGCCTTGGCCTTACGGTGGCCGGCGTGGTGGGTGTATGCGCCTTCCTACTGATCGGGCTCGCCGCCGGCGTGGATACGGCGTGGACCTGGGTGATCGGAGCCGGGGTGCTCATCGGTTTGATCGCAGGCGTGGATCAGCTTCTCGCCCGACGATCCGAGCCGCGCAGCTGACCCGGCAATTCCCTTCGCGTCAGAGCCGGACGAACCGGCGCTTCGGGCGCTTCGAGCCTTCAAAATCGAACTCGATCAGGGCGTGCCCTTCGAGTGCCTTCGCCAGCCGCCTGAGGGTTCTGACGCTCGTGCTATGTTGCCCGCTTTCGATCCGGCAGACAACGGGCCCGGTGGTTCCCATCCTGCGGGCAACCTCTTGCTGAGAGATTCCGAGTTCGGCGCGCCGCATGATCACGATGCGCGCGAGACGCTCCGAGGTAGTGGGGTGCGCGCGCCCGCCAAAGGCGCCCCTCTGGCGGTGGTGGCTCAGAATGTCGGCCGAGACTGTGGTTCCGATCGGTCCGACTGAGCTCATGCCGTGCGGGATCGGAGGATGGCGGGTGACCTTCTATGCGGCGACCGGCATGCCGGCTGAGTCTCGGGCTTCTATCCGCGTCCCCGGTGGCGCGTGCACAGCACCGTCGGCATACTCGTGCCCGCGTAGCCGGAGCAGCACCCCAGCAATCAACAGGAGCAGTCCAGTAAGGCCACGGACCGGTTCGGGCGTTACGAGCATCTCGTGCCCGTCCGGGAGGACGAGCGCGACGGGATCACCCTCGAACAAAGCACGGGGCGCCGTCGCACCGTGCTCGGGGTGGTCGGCGGCGATGAAGTGCGCGCCATTTGGGTACCGACGAGCGATCTCTTCGTTGTCGATCACGGGTAGCAGCCGCTCCGTGGCAAGGTCGGGTCTCGAATCGGTGGGACTCATGGGGCGCCTCCCATGGTCTCACGCCCGTCCCGCACTCGGCCCTTCTCAGGCGCAGCGACTGAGATCGTTCCTCGATCGCCTCGACTCATTCCAGGTCCTCGAGCTCTCGCCCGCCCCTCTGTTGAGCCTCGATGGACTCGCGGATCCGGGGCTCAGCGTTGGCACGCGCCCAGAAGTTCGAGAGCTGTGCGCGAAGCTTGATCCGTGCTTCGAGGTAGAGGGCGAGCCGCCGGTACTCGATGAGATTGTGCTTGAGCAGCGATGCTGGACGGTCGAGCAGCGCGACGGCGTGGAACGGCAGGATGCCCTTGCCAAGCGCAGTCGCGGGGAGCGGAAAGAAATGCAGCGGAACGTTCCTCCCGCGCGCGATGTTCGCGCTCGCTCGCGGTCCGGGACCAGGGCGCCCAGTGGATCCACCGGGACCACCGCCAGTATGTCCTCGTCCTTCTCGCCCTCCGAGACGTGGCACGTCGGTGTGACCACCATCGCGAGGGCCCCAAAGCGGGCCTCCACCACGATGTCATCGGAGGGAGCGAGGTCGGGGAACTCGTCGTAGTCGACGGCCTCCAGCTCCTCGCCCTCGCCCATCACGAACCGTGGGCGATCGGGCATCAGCCCGGTCGCCACGTTGTAGAGCAGGTCGCCCTGCCGAAGCGGGAAGTCGGTCTCTGGCTCCCAGTAGAAGCCGTCGTTGTCGGTTTCGGGCATGCTGGCGGATCCGCGCTCGCGGGCCGCTCAGCCTAGGTGTCGGGTCGGACGCGGTGCCTAATCCTCGATGTCGAAGATCCGGCGCCGGAGTTCCTCAACCTCGTCGGAACGGAAGCGCATCTCTCCGCCCGGGTAGCGAACCGGGGTCAGCCATCCCTTCTTGACCCATCCGGCAAGGGTGTTCGGATGCACGCCCAGTCGCTCGGCCGTCTGCTTGCGGCGGAGGACGTCAGTGGCGGCTGCCGTCGTCATGGTGCTCCTCTCTAGCCAGTGGAAGCAGACTACGTCGATCGGACGGAAATGTCCAGTTTGTGGTTGATATGGCAAATGTGCGATCTGTCTGGCTTGTCCTCAATGTAGTCGACCGGCGTTTCCGAATCCTGAACCGACATGCGGCGTCGGTCGTACGAACGGCTGCCCGTTCGCTCGTACTGCGCCGCCACCGAGAAACAGGTCGTCTGGGCGCGCAGCGTGATCTGTAGCGGCTCTACGGCGCCGAGGCGCTCGCGGCGATTCCCGGCATGAAGTCGGCCGACCCCCGAACCGCCTCCGACAAGCGCTCCGCCGCATCGCCGGCCGGCACGTGATGCACGTAGACCATCGTTGTCTGGATGTCCGCGTGACCCATGTAGGCCTTGACGTCGGAGAGCGGGAAGGCCTGCACGGCAAGCGTCCCGAATGAGTGCCGCAGGTCGTGGTT
>JBOGXT010000631.1:0-5071 GCA_050694635.1 Thermoleophilaceae bacterium | reverse complement strand
CGCCGGAGGTGCGCGCCGGCTCGTCGGACCCCGTGTCGCAGCCCGCCAGAGCGAGCGCGCACAGGGCGGCCGGCAGCAGCTTCCTCACACGGCGGAGGATGGCAAGGCGAAGCCGGAGCGCCTTCGGTTGAGCTCGCGCGCGGTGATGATGCGGTCCACCAGTCCGTAGTCCACCGCCTGCTGAGCGCTGAAGAAGCGGTCGCGCTCCATGTCGTCGTGCACCTGCTCGACGCTCTGGCCCGTGTGCCTCGAGTAGATCTCGTCCAGCAGCCGGCGCAGCTCCAGCACCTCCCTGGCGTGGATCTCGATGTCGGTCGACTGGCCCTGGAAGCCGGACGACGGCTGGTGGATCAGGATGCGCGAGTTCGGCAGCGAAAAGCGCTTGCCCTTAGTGCCCCCGGTGAGGATCAGCGAGGCCGCCGACATCGCCATGCCGTAGCAGAGCGTCTGCACGTCGGGGCGCACGTACTGCATCGCGTCGTAGATCGCGAGCCCGGCGTGCAGGGAGCCGCCGGGCGAGTTGACGTAGACGGAGATGTCCTTGTCGGGGTCGTCCGACTCGAGGTGGATCAGCTGGGCGACCACCAGGTTGGCGATGTCGTCGTCGATGGGCTGGCCGATGAAGACGATGCGCTCGTTGAGGAGGCGCGAGTAGATGTCGAAGGAGCGTTCCCCGCGGGAGGTCTGCTCCAAGACCATGGGCACGAGCGAGCTGGTGGCGCGGCCGATCTGCATCGTTGGCTCCTTTCGCCGCAGCGCAAGCTTGGCTTGCGGGGCGGCGTTCTTCCGGTAACCTGCAACTGACTGGTTGCCCAATCGTAGCGCAACTACTTGGTTGCACATGGAAGGATCGCGTGGGAGCTGAGAACCACATGGAGCTGACCCGGGAGATCACGCTGCCGGCCACCGCCGAGGAGTTGTGGCGCTCGCTGGCCGAGCCCGAGTGGCTGGGCGAGGACGCCTCGATCGAGCTGCACCCCGACGGCGAGGTGCGCGCCGGCGAGCGCACGGGCTTCGTCGAGGAGGTCGAGGAGGAGCACCGGCTCGTGTTCTGGTGGGCCGCGCCGGAGGAGGACTCGACCCGCGTCGAGCTAGAGCTCGAGGAGGAGGACGGCCTGACGCACGTGCGCGTGGTGGAGTCGCGGCCGCTCGCGATGCTCGACCTCTACGGCGCCGAGATCGTTACCTCCGCGCCGCCGCCCCGGCAGCCGGAGATGCTGGCCCGCTGATGGACCCGGCCGACGCCGTGTTCGGCGCCCTGGCCGACGGCACCCGCCGCCGGCTGCTGGCTCTGCTCGGCGAGCGCGGCGAGGCCAGCGCGACCGACCTCGCCCGCGAGCTTCCCGTGACCCGGCAGGCGGTGCAGAAGCACCTGGGCACGCTGTCCGGGGCCGGACTGGTGTCGGCGCGCCGCGCCGGCCGCGAGGTGCTCTACCGGCCGACGCCCGCGCCGATGTCCGAGGCCATGGCCTGGATGGCGGAGGTCGGCGGGCAGTGGGACGAGCGGCTGGCCGCGCTGGAGCGTCAGATCGCCGCGTCGGGCAGGGCGAAGGCGTAGGCGCCCTACGCGCCCCGGTGAGCGGGCTCGGGCTCCTCGGCCCGGGCCTCGGCCTCGCCGCCGCCCTGGCGCATCGCCTCCGTGCGCTCGCGGCGCTTCTCCTCCGATTGCGGGTCGCGCCGGTCGGCGCGGATCGAGAGCAGGATGCCGATCGTGAACGCCACGGCGATCACCGCCAGGCTGGCCACCGGTCCCACCTCGACGATGTCCTCGATCAACAGCTTCACGCCGACCAGGCCGAGCACGATCGCGATCGTCTCGTCGAGGTAGCGGAAGCGCTCGATCAGGCTCTCCACCAGCACGAACAGCGCCCGCAGTCCGAGCAGCGCGAAGACGTTGCCCATCCAGATGATCAGCGGCTCGCGCGTGATGGCGAAGGCGGCCGGGATCGAGTCGATGGCGAAGGCCAGGTCGGCGAACACCACAGCGGCGAGGCACAAAAACAGCGGCGTGGCGTAGCGGCGACCCTCCTTCTTCACGAACCAGTGGCCCTTGTGGAACTCGCCGGTCACCGGGTAGACGCGCCGCACGAGCCGCACCATCAGGTTCTTGTCGGGATCGACGTTCTCCGCCACCCCGCGCCAGATCCGGTAGGCCAGCACGATCAGCCCCGCGCCGAGCAGGTAGATCACGACGTGGAACCGCTCGATCAGCTCGACGCCCGCCAGGATGAACACGCCGCGCAGCGCCAGCGCGGCGACGATGCCCCAGAACAGAAGCCGCGGCCGGCGCTCGTAGGGCACGCCGAAGTAGGCGAACAGCAGCAGGAAGACGAACAGGTTGTCGAGCGAGAGCGAGCGCTCGATCAGGTAGACGGTCGTGTAGGTGACCGCGTCCTCGGCTCCCTCGAGGAGCAAGACCGGGATCGCCGCGAGCAGCGACAGCGCCAGCCAGCCGATCGACCAGATGACCGCCTCGCGGAAGTTCGGCTCACGGCCGCGGGCGAAGAAGTGCAGGTCGAGCGCCAGGAACACGAACGTGGCGACCAGCAGCCCCGCCAGCAGCGTGATGTCGGCACCCGTCATTCGCTGGACCTTAGAGTGCAGGCATGCTTGGCCACGTCGCCGTGGGCAGCTGGAGCGGGGGGCGCTTCATGCGCTTCGGCGAGCCGATCTCGGACGAGCGCCTCGAGGCGCTGCTGCGGCCGGGCGGCGGCATCCGCACGATCATGAGCGCCGACGTCTACGGCGCCGGCGAGGCCGACGCGCTGGTCGGCCGGGCGCTCGCGGGGGTGCCGCGCTCGGACTACGCCCTGGTCGGCGCCGTCGGCCACGACTTCTACGAGGGCGAGCGCGAGGGGGCCAAGGGGTACCCCCGCTTCACCGATCCGCGCCTGCGCGGCCCCGACGGCTACCGGGACTACCTGCGGACGGCCACCGAGCGCAGCCTTGACCGCTGCGGCGTCGACTCCTTCGACGTCCTGCTGCTCCACAACCCCGACCGGCGCGGCTTCGAGTCGCCCGAGGTGTGGGAAGCGCTCCGCGAGCTGCGCGACGAGGGGCTCACGCGCGCCCTGGGCGTGGCGCCCGGGCCGGCAAACGGGTTCACGCTCGACCTGATCGGCTGCTTCGAGCGCTACGGCGAGCTGATCGACTGGGCGATGGTCATCCTCAACCCGCTCGAGCCGTGGCCCGGCGAGCTGGTGCTGGACGCGGCCGCGCGCTTCGAGATCCGCATCGTGACGCGGGTCGTGGACTACGGCGGGCTGTTCCACGACGACCTGGTACCCGGGCACCGGTTCCCACACGGCGACCACAGGGGCTTTCGCCCGGAGGGCTGGGTCGAGGCGGGCAGCGAGAAGCTCGAGCGACTGCGCCCGATCGCCGAGCGGCACGGCCTGACGATGCTCCAGCTGGCCTGCGTGTGGAACCTCTCGCACGCGGCGGTCGACTGCGTCGCGCCGACCCTGATCGAGGAGCCCGACGCCGCCAAGCCCATCGAGCGCAAGCGCGAGGAGCTGGCGGCTGCGCCCGACCACTCGCCGCTGAGCGTCGAGGAGGTCGTGGAGATCCGGGCGATCGGCGACAACACCGGCTCGATGCTGCTCAAGGGCGCCACGCCCGACCACGAGGGCGAGGAACAGCCGGACCGCTGGGCGCCCGCCCCTGAGCAGGTCGAGCTGGCCCGGCGCTGGCGCATCGACCCGGACCGGGACCTGCGCAGGACCGCCGCCTGATCAGGGTTTCAGCAGGTCGGCGCAGCGCTGGAGCTCCTCGGTGTCCTCCGGCTGGGCCTTGTCCAGGCACTCGGCGTAGCGGCGGAACGCCTCCGGGTCGCTCGAGCCGCCCCCGGAGCCGCCCTGCGGCATGTCCTCGGGCGGCGCCGGCGTCTCCCCCTGCCCTTCCCCGCCGCCGAGCCCGCCGGCCAGGCCGCCGGCGCCGAGCGAGTTGGTCAGGTCCGACAGCGGGCGGGCGTTGGCCGGCTCCTCGATCTCCTGGTCGCCGTTCACGTCGCGGAACTCGACCGAGAAGACGATCGACCCGCCGTCGAGCCCCCCGAGGCCGGCCCGGCTGCGCTTGGGGATCTCGAACTCCACCCGGCCGGAGACACGCCGGATGATGTCGTCGTCCTTGCCGACGTAGATGTCGAAGCTCGGATCGTTGACCGCCTCGGTCAGCTCGCGGATGTCCGCGTCGCTGAGGCGCGGCGGCGTGGGCTGGCCGGCCGCGTCGCCGAGCGCGGAGCCGGACCGCGTGACGAACTCGTTGAGGTTGCGCATGAGGCTCTCGACGTCGAGCGTGCCCGACACGTGCCGCGTCTCGACTCCGGCCACCTCGGCGTCGCCCTCCTGCTTCGCCTCCGCGAGCCAGGAGCGCGGGTCGAGGCCGAGCTCGCTGAGCGGCCTGTCGTTGCTGCCTTCGCTGTTGCGCCTGATCGCCTCGTTGGCCTGGCGGACGCGCGCCGCCGGCTGCTCGTAGTAGACGTCCTGGAACCTCACGAAGGCGCGGTCACCCGTGGTCAGCACGCCGCTCGTGATCGTCTGGCCGCCGCCGTCGGAGCCGATCCTCAGCTCGATGTCGGCCGAGGGCAGCTTGTCCTCGTTGCTGCGAAACGGGCCCTCCGCCTCGATGCGTATCGGCTCGTTCAGCACGCCGTTCAGGTCGATCTCGGCCTCGAGCTTCAGGTCCGCGCTGCGGATGTCCTCGGAGAAGGCGCGGTCGAGCAGGTCCTCGACGCTGTCGGTGTCGTCGCCGCCGCCGCACGCCGCCAGCAGACAAACCCCCAGCAGCAGCAGGAAAGCGAGGCGACGCACGCGGGGCAGGATAGTGAGAGTGACCCTGCACCACCGCAACCCAGCCGGGGCATCCTCGTTGTAGGAGCGATGCGGCGAATTCCTCGCGCCATAGTGCTTGCCTGGGCCGCCGGGCTGCTCGCCGCGGCCCCGGTCCAAGCCGGCGAGGTCATCCTCGTCAAGGGCGGCGAAGCCGTGCGGGTGAACGACCCCGACGTCCCCGCGAAACGCGAGATCTCGCTGGGGCCGCCCATTGGCGGACGGGCACCGCTGGCCACCAC
>JBOGXT010000630.1:0-6728 GCA_050694635.1 Thermoleophilaceae bacterium | reverse complement strand
GGCGGCGCGTGACGCGGACACGCTCGCCCTGCTGCGCTGGGGCCTCGACCGCTTCCAGCGCGTGCGCGTGGTCGACCGGCGGCGCACGATGGCCCGCGCGGCGATCGAGTACCGCGACGAGCGGGCGGCGCTCGTGCCGGCGCGCAACGCGGTCCTCACCCTGCGCGACGGAGAGCGGGTGCGGCGCCGGGTGAGCGCCCCGGACGAGCTCGAGGGGCCGCTCCCGGCGGGCTCCCGCGTGGGCACGGTGACCGTGCTCGTGGACGGCGAGCGGGTGCGCCGGATTGCCCTGGTAACGGCATCGGATGTCCCCGGCGCGGGCACACTCCGAGTACTTCTCTCGGTGCTCGGCGTCCCCTTGACCGTCCTGCTCGTCCTCGCAATCCTGCTCGGCGCCGCGCTCGCAGCAACGAGGCTTCGAGTGCGAGTCAAGCTGGTGAGACGATGATCATCACAGTCACGCTCAATGCCGCGATCGACAAGACGTTGGCCGTGCCGAACTTCCGGCTGGGCCGGCGTCACCGCGCCGTCGAGCAGACGGCGATGGCGGGCGGCAAGGGTGTGAACGTGGCGCGCGCCCTGCGCGCCCTGGGCCAGCCGGTGATCGCCACCGGCATCGCCGGCGGTCCGACCGGCACCCGCATCGTCGAGCACCTGACCGACGAGGGCATCCTCAACGACTTCGTTCGCATCCGCGAGGAGTCCCGCACCTCGACCGCCGTGGTCGACCCCACCAGCGGCGACCAGACCGAGATCAACGAGCACGGCCCGCACGTCTCAGACCAGGAGCTCGACCTGTTCGTCGACAAGCTGCTCTACCTGGCCAAGGGCGCCGCCGTGTGCGTGTTCGCGGGCAGCCTGCCGCGCGGAGTTGACACCGGCCTGTACGGCCGGATGGTCGAGGAGATGCGGCGGCTCGGCGTGACCACCGTGCTCGACTCCGAGGGCGAGCCGCTCCTGATCGCGACCCGCCGCGGCCCGGACGTGGTGAGCCCGAACGAGCTGGAGGCCGAGGGGCTGGTGGGGCACGAGTTCTCGGACGAGGAGGATCGCCGCCGCGCGCTCGGCGAGATGGTCGACATGGGTGCGCGCGAGGGGATCATCACGCTGGCGGACGGCTGCCTGGCGGTGCTCGGCGAGGGGAGCGACAGGTCCCTCTACCGCGCCACGCTCGAGCCGCTCGAGCCGGTCTCGTCCGTGGGCTCCGGCGACGCCCTCCTGGCGGGCTTCGTGGCGGCCCGCTACGGGGGTCAGGACCCGGAGCACTGCCTGCGCTTCGCGGTCGCCTGCGGGGCCGAGTCGACCCAGCACTTCGGCGCCGGCGTGCTCGAGCAACGCGAGGTCGAGCGGCTGCTGCCGGAGGTGAGGGTGGAGACCTTCGACGCCCCCGCGATCGGGGTCGGCTAAGGTCGGGGGTCGTCCGCCGTCGACCCTAGGATGCCTCCATGGAAGTAGAGATCGGACGCGGCAAGAAGGGCCGCCGCGCTTACGGCTTCGATGACATCGCAATAGTGCCGAGCCGCCGGACGCGCGACCCGGACGACATCGACATCACCTGGATGCTCGGCCCGTACCGGTTCGAGCTGCCGCTGCTCGCGTCGGCCATGGACGGCGTCGTCTCGCCCGAGACCGCCGCGGTCGTCGGCAAGCTGGGCGGGCTGGGCGTGCTCAACCTCGAGGGAATCTGGACCCGCTACGAGGACGCGGACGCGGAGCTCGAGCGGATAGCGGGGCAGCCCAAGGAGGTTGCCACCGCCGAGATGCAGCGCATCTACTCGGAGCCGGTCAAGGAGGAGCTGATCGCGCAGCGCGTGCGCGAGATCAAGGACGAGGGGGTAGTGGCGGCGGCCTCGCTCACCCCGCAGCGCGTGCGCGACTACTGGGAGATCGCTCTCGAGGCCGGGCTCGACATCCTCGTGATCCAGGGCACGGTGGTCTCCGCGGAGCACGTCTCCACCCGCTCGGAGCCGCTCAACCTGAAGGAGTTCATCCGCGAGATGCCGGTGCCGGTCGTGGTCGGGGGGTGCGCCTCCTACGCTACCGGCCTGCACCTGATGCGCACCGGCGCAGAGGGCGTGCTGGTCGGGGTCGGCCCCGGCGCCGCCTGCACCACGCGCGGCGTGCTGGGCATCGGCGTGCCGCAGGCCACGGCGATCGCGGACGTGGCGGCGGCGCGCTCGCAGCACATGCTCGAGACCGGCGAGTACGTGAAGGTGATCGCCGACGGCGGCATGCGCAACGGCGGCGACGTCTCCAAGGCGATCGCCTGCGGCGCCGACGCCGTGATGATCGGCTCGCCGCTCGCCCGCGCCTACGAGGCGCCGGGGCACGGCTACCACTGGGGGATGGCCACCTTCCACCCGTCGCTGCCGCGCGGCGCGCGCGTGAAGACGACCCAGAACGGCTCCATCGAGCAGATCCTGATGGGGCCGGCGCACGAGAACGACGGCACTTTCAACCTGATGGGAAGCCTGCGGACCTCGATGGCCACGTGCGGCTACGAGGACATCGCGGCGTTCCACAAGGCCGAGGTGATGGTGGCGCCGGCGCTCCAATCGGAGGGCAAGCAGCTGCAGCGCGAGCAGGAGATCGGCATGGGGGCGAGCTCCGCGGCGGCCCCCGCCCCGGACGCCGCCCTGATCGTCGAGTGAGCGCTTCGGCGATCAGCGAAGCCGCATCCGCCACCACGCCGCCGGCTGCGACCGACGAAGTTCTGGTCCTGGACTTCGGTGGTCAGTACTCGCAGCTCATCGCCCGGCGCGTGCGCGAGTGCGGCGTATTCGCCGAGCTGCTCCCCCATCACGTCGGGCTCGAGGAGGTGACCCGCCGCCGTCCGCGCGCACTGATCCTCTCCGGCGGGCCGGCCTCGGTGTACGCGGAGGGTGCGCCCAGGCTGCGCCCGGAGCTGCTCGAGCTGGGCATCCCTGTGCTCGGGATCTGCTACGGCATGCAGGCGATGGTGCTGGAGCTGGGCGGCCGCGTGGAGGGCGCCGAGGTAGGCGAGTTCGGGCGATCGCGGCTCACGCTCGCGGGTCAGGGCCGGCTCCTGAGGGACACCCCGCCGGAGCAGTCCTGCTGGATGAGCCACCGCGACACCGTCTACGAGGCGCCGCCGGGCTTCACGGCCCTGGCCTCCTCGACGGAGTCGCCGGTGGCGGCGCTCGAGCACGCCGAGCGGGGCCTGTACGGCATCCAGTTCCACCCCGAGGTCGTGCACACGCCCTACGGCACTCAGATCCTGGAGACCTTCCTGCGCGACATCGCGGGCTGCGACATGGCCTGGTCGGCCGCCTCGGTGGTCGAGGAGCAGGTGGCGCGCATCCGCGAGCAGGTGGGGGACGGCAAGGTGATCTGCGGGCTGTCCGGCGGGGTGGACTCGTCGGTGGCGGCCCTGCTGACCTACCGCGCGGTAGGGGACCAGCTCACATGCGTGTTCGTCGACCACGGGCTGATGCGAAAGAACGAGGGCAACCAGGTGGTGGCCGCCTTCCGCGACGAGTTCAAGGTGCCGCTCATCGCGGTGGACGCGGAGGAGCGTTTCCTTGGCCGGCTGGCGGGCGTGACCGAGCCGGAGCAGAAGCGAAAGATCATCGGAGAGGAGTTCATCCGGGTCTTCGAGGAGCAGGCGGAGCGGCTCGGAAGCCCTCGCTATCTGGTCCAGGGCACGCTCTACTCGGACGTGATCGAGTCGGGCGGCGGCACCGGCGCGGCCACGATCAAGTCGCACCACAACGTGGGCGGGCTGCCGGAGGACCTCGAGCTCGAGCTGGTCGAGCCGCTGCGGATGCTGTTCAAAGACGAGGTGCGCCAGGTGGGAGCGGAGCTCGGGCTGCCGGACAAGCTCGTGTGGCGCCAGCCGTTCCCGGGGCCGGGCCTTGCGATCCGGGTGGTGGGCGGCGAGGTCACGAACGAGCGGCTCGAGATCCTGCGCGACGCCGACGCGATCCTCCAGGACGAGATCCGCGGCGCCGGTCTCTACCGCGAGCTGTGGCAGTCGTTCTGCGTGCTGCCGGCCGACCTGCGAAGCGTGGGCGTGCAGGGCGACGAGCGCACCTACGGCTACGTCGTGGTGATCCGCGCGGTCACGAGCGACGACGCGATGACGGCCGACTGGGCCCGGCTGCCCTACGACCTGCTGGAGCGGGTCGCCTCGCGCATGATCAACGAGATCGCGCAGGTCAACCGGGTGACGCTCGACATCACGTCGAAGCCGCCGGGGACGATCGAGTGGGAGTAGCCAGCGCGCGCAGCGCCTCCTCGGGCTCCCGATAGGGCTCGTTGCGGCGCAGCTTGCCGTCCCTGAGGGTCCAGACGTGGCCGGTCTTGTCCGATAGGACCGCGCCGCGCGAGAGATGCTTGCGCGCGGGTCTACCCTGAAGGTTGCGATGCCGTTCGTCGCCTACGTCCACGCCGAGGATCGCGAGCCTCGACCTGAGGACAGGCGGCCATGGGAGCCGAACTGGCGGGTGTGGCGCTGGATCGTGGCGGCCGGCTTCTTCGCCTACGCGGCGACGCGGACGGAGGGCGCGGTGGAGGCGCTGCTCGTCTTCGTCGTGTTCGGGCTCGTCTGCCGCGCCGCCCTCGAGGCGCTCCCCAACGGCGACGGCCTGCGCGAGTACCGCCAGTAGCCGCGGCTATTCGGGCCAGAAGTCCTCCACCGTCTCGATGTCGGCCCGCGGGTCCTCCGTCTTCACCGAGCACATGATCAGGACCGCGTCGTCGGGACCCTCGTTCCAGACCGAGCGGCAGACCTGTGGAGCGATGCGCACCACGCTGCCCGCGCCCACGTCGAGGATCTCGTCCTCGAGCTTGAACTGCAGCGTGCCGGACGCGACGAAGTAGATCTCCTCCTGGGTCTTGTGCCGGTGGCCGTAGCTGCCCTTGCCGCCGGTCTCGGCCGGCATGCGCCGCCAGGTGAACGAGACCTGCTCGTTCCCGAGGTCGCTCGCCGCGCTCATCCGCATCTCGCCCGGGTAGTCGCCCAGCACATCCGGAATCTCGTCGAGCTGTCTGATGGCGTAGTCGGCCATCGCATCACCTCCAGTCGTCCAGGGCGCTCCGGACCCGGGGCACCCACCAGTCGAGCTCCTCGCGAGCCCATTCTCGTTCGCGCGGGTCCGTATGCACAACCGCGCTGTGCCCGAAGATCCATCCGTACATCACGAGTCCGCCGATCAGCCCCAGCTGGAGGGCTAACGGATCGTCGCGCTCGCCGAGGGCGCGGCGGAAGTCCTCGACCACGTCGTCGTGGCTCGCCTCGATCCGCCAGACGTCGTGCACCATATACCAGGCCAGCTCGACGGCGGGATGGCCGCGCGTGGCGATGCCCCAGTCGAGCAGCACGAGGCGCCCCTCCGGCAGGCCGACGTTCTCGTCGCGCAGGTCGCCATGGATCAGGGTGGAACCGCGCTCCTCGAGCGCCGAGGCGAGCCGGCCGGGGTCCCGTGCGAGCGCCAGCACGGCCTCCCCGACATCGGGCTCGACGGCCTCGGCGAACGCCTCCCAGGCGGCCTCAAGCTGCTTCGGGAGCACGTCCACACCATCGCGCTCGCGCTCGGCCGTGGCCGGGCCTGCCATGGCGAGACGGTCCGCCAGGGCGCCGGTGCTGGCGGGGGCGTCGTCCCAGAACTCGTTCCACATGGCGGCGGCCGCGCCCATCACGAAGCGGTTCTGGTCGCGCGTGAGCGGCGTGTCGCCGTCCAGGAGCTCGGCCGAGACGTCGCGCATCACGACCCACCATGCCTCCCCCTCGCGCTCGGCGGCCACCACCGCCGGGTCGACGCTGCGCGGCAGGCGCGCGAAGCTGCCGTCGTCGAACAGGATCGCCTCGCGACCGGGGTCCCGGCTCCCGCGGCCGATCCAGTCCGAGCCCGGAACGATGCGCTTGGCGATCAGCGCGCGGCCGTCCTCGAGCACGAGCCGGTCGATGCGGTTGCCCGACCAGCCGCTCGAGGCGAGCGTGGCGCGCTCCCTGAGCGGGCCAAGGCTCGCGAAGAGCTGCTCCGCGACCGCTCCGGCGGCGGGCGGGTCCGGCTCGGCGCTGTGTGGGCGGGCGGCGTAGAGCCATTGGCGAGCGACGAGGCCTCGCTCGATGCGAAGGTAGTGGCGCTGGCGCAGTGCGCCGCCGTCCTCCGCCACTCGCTCGAGCCACACCGCGATGCCCTCGGGATGCACTGCGGGAGACCACTCCACAAGCCGGCCCGGACCGCGAATGCACGCCGACAGCGCCTCGACCGCCGCCGCCGGTCCCTGGAGCTTGCGGCGGGAGCCTGGCAGCGAGACGTCCAGCACGACGTCCGGGGCGTAGGCCTCGGCGAGCGGCGCGAAGTCGCCGGAGACCACGCAGCCGCGGAGGTGGGCGGCGAGGTCCGCCGGCCTCAAGCCGCCCCGCCTGCGCCCGGCTTGCGCCCGCTGGCCAGCTTCACCACGGCGGGGATCGCGTAGGCGCCCCCGCTGCGAAGCTCCTCGACGAGGCATCCGAGCTCGGCGCGGATCCGCGCGCGGGTTGCCTCGTCCTGTGCCTCCACCACCGCCGCTCCGCGCACGCTGCCGCCGAGCAGGCCGAGCCACAGCTCCTCGAGGTCGTCCGCCCGGTGCTCGAGCTCGACCGTGTCCACTTGCACCGCGCCGAGCCCGCCGGCGCGCAAGAGGGCGGCGAACGCGCGGTCGTCGGCCAGCCGGAACGGATCCGGGCCGGCCGGGACGGCGCCCGCCGCCTGGACGCCGGC
>JBOGXT010000629.1:0-5354 GCA_050694635.1 Thermoleophilaceae bacterium | reverse complement strand
CTCCTGTACGTATCTGCGGGCGGCTCGCTTGTTGAAGGCGGCGATGCTCTCGTTCTTCTCACGGACGACCCCGTTCAGCTCGGTTAGGAGCTTCCCGCGCCGGCGCCCGAAGGCGCGCCTAATGGCGGCGGCGTCCTTGCCGGGTGACAGCTCGACGAAGAGCGGCACGACCGGATACGGGCCGGCCTTGCGCCTCCGCCGGCGCCGCAGCGCGGCGGGCAGCTCGATCTTGGGGATGGTCCAGGAGCCCAGAGTCTTCTCAGTTCCATACCAGATGAAGCCGCCGGTCTCCCGCCCAATCGCGCGCTTGAAGGCGGCCGTCCAGCGCTGTCCGATGCGCAGGTCGCGGGCGTCCTGCCAGCCACCGGCGCCGCGCAGACAGAGCTCGTCGCGCAGACCTTCGAGCTTCCTGGCGTCCTCGCGCTTGTGGCTCAGAAACGGGCGGTAGGCCACGGCTACTTCACCTCGACCGCCGTCGCGCGCAGCGGCGCCACCTTGAGCTCCGGTCGGCGCCGCGCCGGTTTCGTGATGCCGTGGGGCGCGTCCTCCGTCGGCCAGACATCGGTCTCGCGCCAGACGTGCTCGCAGACGAGGTGCCGGCGGGCCAAGTCGAACAGCTCGATGAGACCGTACTCCGCGGTCCAGCGCCGCTCGTCCGGATCGTCCCTGTAGTACAGGCAGAGGTGGGCGCTGACGCCCTCGACGCCGTCGTCGTAGGGCGGGTTGCGGTGCAGCGAGCGTCGGTCGCCGTCGAGCGCGAACACCTGGGGTTCGCCGCCCTCGAACGGCGATGTCGGGAACAGCGCCGCCAAGCGCACCATGCCGTACGGCCCTTCGGCGAGCGCCTGGTAGGCCAGCATCCACAGCGGCGGCACCCCCAGGATCTCGAGGAACCGGCGCAGGTCCGGGTGCTGGCGCACCGTATCGCGCCGCAGCCGATGGATGGTCCGGTCGAGGTGGGTGCTCGGGTACTCCAGGTGGTGCACGAGCTCGAAGCGCCCGCACCACCAGGAGGCGTTCTCAATCGCCAGTGCGTTCAGCCGCTGCGCCACGGCCTGGCCGGGATGACTTGGCGGCCGCCGACGGCGCCGGTGGTGATGCCAGCCCCCTTCGCGACCGCGCTGCCAGAACGCAGAGCCCCCGCGAGCGAGCTGGTGTCGCCGCTCGGCGCGGGGAAGGCGGGGCCGAACACCTTGACCCAGCAGTCCATCGCCTTGCCCGGGTCGGACTCCGCGACGGCCTTCTCGGCGTGCACCAAGTCGGCCTCGACCTTGGCGAGCGCGCTCTCGCGGCGGTCGTGTTCGAGGAGCTCGTCGACGTAGTTCCCGGGGTCGCCCGGGCAGCTAACGGAGGGGTAGCTCAGACCGAGGTGATGCTTCGCCTGCTTGAAGAAGGCGAGCACCGCGTCGGC
Source organism: Thermoleophilaceae bacterium (assembly GCA_050694635.1). GTDB lineage: Bacteria > Actinomycetota > Thermoleophilia > Solirubrobacterales > Thermoleophilaceae > JACVRW01. Next base: position 3,943 of record JBOGXT010000629.1, on the reverse strand, counting down.
GTAGTCGCACTCCGCCGTCAGCGCGTGGTAGAGGATGGACTCCGCCAAGTACGAGGGCATCGCGTTCTTGCCGCCGCTGCCGACGCGCTGGTTCCAGTACTTGACGATGCGCACGGTCGGGATGAAGACGCCGTTGGTCGCGCTGTTCTTCTCTACCGCGGCGTCGAGCTGGCCCTTCGGGCGAGCGTGGGTCCAGTCGTCGAGGCCCTCCTCCGGCAGCCGGCGCGCGAGCAGCACCTCGCCGAGCGGATCGTCGCGCGCGGCGACCAGGTCGACGGTGAACTCCTCGCCCTTGATGTCGCACTTGACCGCGCGGACGCCCTTGCGTGTGCGCTCGACGAGGTCGCAGCCCTTGGCCGCTTCGCGCAGCCGCTCGAGGGCGGCGTCGGCGGACGCGGCGAACGTGCCGTCGGGGTCGTTGAGCACGATGATGATGTCGATGTCCTTCAGCCTGATGGCCTGGACCTTGCGGGCGTAGGAGCCCGCGAGAAACGCCCGCAAGAACAGCTCGCCCAGGTGCTCCTCGACCGCAGAGCGGACCTCGGGGTGGACCTGCTTCGCGCGGTCGTTCTGGGCCTTCGGCACCCGAACCGAGTCCTTCTCGAACTCGATGAACGCTTCCTGCACTGTCTGGACTGCCACTTCCATCCTCCTGAACTTCTAGGGTCTTTCGGTGTCGGCTCGGCCGGGCGCTTCGCTCTGCTCGTTGGGCACCGCTGTCATGGACCCCATATCGTCGCGCGCAGCGCGGACGGATCCGTGCTGGCTCGCTTCTGGACGATGCCGGCGCCCCGCCTCGCATCCCATCGTCCCGCGGTCGCGTCCGGGCTCGGTTCCGCAGGCTCGGGGGAGAAAACGAGGCCATATCGAGGCCACGAGCCTCCGCCCCGCCCGACCCCAAACACACGAAAGGGCCGCGCATGCAGCCCTTTCGTTAGTAGCGGGGGCGGGATTCGAACCCGCGACCTTCGGGTTATGAGCCCGACGAGCTACCTGACTGCTCCACCCCGCGGCGTGGACTCACGAATGTAGCAAGCTGGGCTGGGGCGTCAACTCGTGGTCGAGGCTTGGCGGGCTGCCGCCAGGATCTCGTCGGGAGAGGCGTTGTCGCTCGCGTCCTCCGACATGTGGGTCCAGGTCACGCGGCCGTCCTGTGCGACGATCATCGCTCCGCCCAGCTGGGCGGCGTGGCCCACGACCTTGCCCTGGTGGACCTTGCCGCCCGAGCTCACCGTCTTCATCAGCCCTCGGCCGACGCTCTTCGGGCCCAGCAGCTCGCCCGCCGTTGCCACCTTCGCTCCGGCGGCGCGGTAGCTCTCCCGCTTCTCGTCGGCCAGCACCGGCAGCTCGACCTCCTGCCTGCGGCGGAAGTGGGCGGCGTGTCGCGGGGTCGCCTGGCCGATCAGCACGAGCGGGACGCCGGCGGCCTCGAAGTCTGAGCGTGCGCGATGCAACTGCACCGCGTGGTGGCGGCAGTGCGTTCAGCCGTAGTGGCGCAGCCACACGAGGGCCGCGGGGCGCTCGCCCCACAGGTCGCCCAGCCGCACCTCGGTGCCGTTGTGGTCCAGCAGCACGATCTCCGCGAGCGCGTCGGCCCGCTCCGGCGGGTGGGTCCGCTGCCGGTCCTTGGAGATGCCGAACACGAGGCGGAGTGTACGGTGCCGGCGTGCAGGAAGGGCAGCGCATCGGCGTCGTCGACCTCGGCACCAACTCCACCCGCCTGCTCGTCGCCGAGGTGCAGGACGGCCGCGTCGCCGAGCTCGAGCGGCGCACCGTCGTCACCCGGCTCGGCGAGGGCGTCGAGGCGACCGGGAGGCTCGCCGACGCCGCCGTAGCGCGCGTCTGCGAGGCGCTCGCCGTCTACAACGAGGTGCTCGACCGCCTCGGCGTCGACGAGGTCGTCGCCGTCGCGACCAGCGCGATGCGCGACGCCGAGAACGGTCCCGCCTTCCGCGACGAGATCCGCGAGCGCTTCGGGATCGACGCCCGCACCATCTCCGGCGACGAGGAGGCCCGGCTCACCTTCCTCGGCGCCACCTCGGGCCGCCGTGCCGACGCCGAGACGCTCGTGATCGACATCGGGGGCGGCAGCACCGAGTACGTCACCGGACAGGCCGGCAGCGACCCTGGCTTCCACGTCTCGACCCGGATGGGCTCCGTGCGCCACACCGAGCGTCACCTGCACGGCGACCCGCCCACCGCCGACGAGATGGCCGCGCTCGCGGAGGGCGCCCGCGCGATCGTCCAGGCCGACGTGCCCGCCGGGGTGCGAGAGCGCGTCGAGGAGGGCATCGCGGTGGCCGGCACCGCCACGACGCTCGCGGCCATCGCCCAGGAGCTCGACCCGTACGACCCCGACAAGGTCCACGGTTACCGCGTGGGACAGGGCACCTGCGAGCGGCTCGTCGCCCAGCTGGCGGCCCTGACCGTCGCCGCGCGGCGCCGCGTGACCGGGCTCCACCCCGACCGGGCCCCGACGATCGTGGCCGGCGCGGTGATCCTGCTCGAGTCGATGCGCTCGTTCGAGCTGGAGGAGATCGAGGTCAGCGAGGCGGACATCCTTCACGGCGCGGCGCTCGCCGCGACCGGCCCGGGGGCCGCGTCGAAGGAATAGGGGCCGGGCCGTTCCAGCTTGCGTATACGCGCCAACCCCGGCGGCCCGTCCGCGGCCGGCGGATTGGGCGGACCACTAGCCAACCGAGAGCAAGTGCTCTATGATGAACCGCGCTGGGTGGTGTTGCTGTGCGGCCAACCCGTCGGCCTCCACCCGGTACATAGGTTCGGGCGAAGCCGCATCGTATCGGCGCCTCCCGCCGTCCGAACCGCAAGGCCCTTTCATGGCACGTACCCCTGCCCGTCCTGATGGGGCCGTAACTCGGAACCGCCGGCATGACGCCGGCGGTTCTGCTTCTAGGCCAGGTTCGCCCTGCGCGGGTACACGACCTCGGGGTCCGTCAGCACGTTCACCAGCGCCGCCTTTCCCGAGGCGAACGCCCGCTCCAGCGCGGGCCGCAGCTCCCCCGGCTTCGAGACGAGCTCGCCGTGGCCGCCCAGCGCTCGGACCACCTCGTCGTAGCGGCAGCCCGGCTGCAGCTCGGCGGCGACCGAGTAGCCGTAGAGGTACTCCATCGGGTGCTTCTCGAGCGCCCAGATCCCGTTGTTCCCCATCACACCCACGATCGGCACGCCGTGACGCACGAACGTGTCGAACTCGAGGCCGGCGAAGCCGAAGGCGCCGTCGCCCAGCAACAGGCAGACCTGGCGGTCGGGGTGGGCGAGCTTCGCGGCGAGCGCGTAGCCGGGGCCGGAGCCGAGGCAGCCGAACGGGCCCGGGTCCATCCAGCACCCGGGCCCGTGGGTCTCGATCACACGTCCGGCGAAGGAGACGAAGTCGCCGCCGTCGCCGATTACGATCGCGTCGCGGTCCAGCACCTGGCCGAGCTCGTGGTAGACCCGCAGCGGGTGAAGCGGCGCGCGCTCGTCGGTCAGGTCCGCCTGCTCGCCGGCGCGCTTCTCGTTCTCGACCTCGCGCAGGGACGCGGTCCAGCCGCTCCGGTCCGGCCCGCCGCCGGCGCCCGAGCGCAGCGCGTCCAGCGTGGCCGCCACGCCGCCGTACAGCTCGGCCGCCACCTCGCGCGGGTGGGGGCGCTCCGGCCGCGACGAGCCGATCGCCACGACCTGGGTGTCGTCGCCGAACGAGTCGCCGAACCCGAGCCGGAAGTCCATCGGGACGCCGATCACGAGCGCCACGTCGGCCCCCTTCAGCCCTGTCCCCCGCGCGCGGGAGAAGAACATCGGGTGGTCGGCCGGCACGCAGCCGCGCGCCAGCCCGTTCAGGAAGGCCGGGACCGAGAGCTCCTCGCAGAGCCGCACGAGCGCCTCCTCCCCACGCGCCCAGTACAGCCCGGTGCCCGCCATCACGACCGGTCGCTCGGCCCCGCGC
>JBOGXT010000628.1:0-2110 GCA_050694635.1 Thermoleophilaceae bacterium | reverse complement strand
ACCCCCACCCGCTCGCCCGCCTGATCGCCGTCTCCTCCCTCGCGCGCGAGGAGAGCCGCGGCGCGCACCAGCGCAGCGACGCGCCCGCCACCGACCCGGCGCTCGACGGCATGCATACGCTTGTGGGCGCCGGCGGCGAGCCGCGCTTCGACAGATGGACGTAGAACTCAACGAGCTCTTTCGTGAGGCGATGACACGGCTCGCCTCGGGTGTCGCGGTGATCACCGCGCGGCGTCCCGACGGGCTGCCCTGCGGGATCGCCGCCACCGCGCTCACCTCGTACAGCGCCCATCCGCCGTCGCTGCTGGTGTCGGTCTGGCACGCGTCGCGCTGCCACGACGCGCTGGCCGCCTGCGAGCGCTTCGGGGTGCACCTGCTGCGCTCGAACGAGATCGAGCTCGCGCACGGGTTCGCCGACCGCGAGTCGCCCGACAAGTTCGCCGGGCTCGAGTGGCGCTGGGACGGGGACGTGCCCGAGCTGACCGGCACGCTCGCCTACCTGCGCTGCCGTCGTGCCGAGAACTTCGTCCGGTACGACCACACGGTCCTGATCGGCGACCTCGAGACCGGCCGCATCGAGCCGGGCGAGCCGCTCGTCTACGCCCGGCGGCGCATGGACTGGCTCATGCAGCCGATGCGGTAGCGATCGGCGCGGGTGTTTGCCGTGCGCGAGAGAACGGGCAAGAGCTGACTGACCGTCCAGTCGGGTTAACACGAACTCAACATTCGGACCGTTGAAGCTTCACGAGAGGTTGTTTTGATCGCCGCAGGCAGCGGGCACGGCATGCCCACTGCAGGAGGGTAAGGGAGGCCCGATGTATCAGTTCAGTCGCTCTCTCTACCGCGAGATGGCGCATGGTGTCGTCCCCGGCAGGGGGGAAGACATCGCGGTGACGCGCCAGCGGTTCTTGAGGGCGTGCGAGAGGTCGATGGAGCGCCTCGCGCTCGACCGGCACTACTTCGCCAAGCCGGTGCGAACGCTCTTCAACGACGTGCGCCACTACTTCCCGATCACGGAGCAGCTGCGCGTGTACCGGATGTGCGAGAAGCACATGCTGCTGGCCACGGAGTACGTCGACAGCCAGCTCCGCGAGGGTGTGACGTTCGACGGCAGCCCGGTCTGCTGCCACGCCAGCACGCGCAAGGGGACCGCGTGCCAGCGGGTGCCGCTGCCGGGGAGCAAGTATTGCCCGTCCCACAAGCACCTCGAGGACGACTTCGACGTCGTGGCAGCGGCCTGAGGGGCTTCTAGCCGCCGGCGCCGACGGGTAGCGTCCCGGGGGTGATCCTCGGGGTCGACGTCGGCGGCACCTTCACCGACGCCGCCCTGTTGACAGGGGAGCGGCTCGTAACCGGCAAGTCGCCGACCACGCCGGCGGACCAGTCCGAGGGCGTGATGAACGCGGTGGGCGAGGCCCTGTCCGTGGCGGGCGCGGCGGCGGACGATGTCTCGCGCTTCGTGCACGGAATGACCGTGGGGACGAACGCGCTGCTCGAGGGGCGGGTGGCGCGCACGGCGCTGCTCGCCACGGAGGGCTTCACCGATCTGGAGGAGCTGGGCCGCCAAGCGCGGCCGGAGCTGTACCGGCTGTGCGCGGGCAACCCGCCGCCGCTGGTGCCTTCCCCGCTGCGGGTGGCGGTGCCGGAGCGGACGGGACCGGACGGCGTGCTGCGGCCGCTGGACGAGGACGCGCTGCGTTCGGCTCTCGGGGGACTCGAGTGCGAGGCGGTGGCGGTGTGCCTGCTGTGGGGGTTCCGCCATTCCGGGCACGAGCGCCGCGCGGCTTCGCTGGCCGCGGAGGAATTGGGCTCGGAGGTGCACGTCTCGACCTCGCACGAGACCGCCGGTGTGTTCCGGGAGTACGAGCGCTGCGTGACGACGATCGTGGACGCCGCGGTGTCGCCGCTGCTGCGCGGGTACCTGTCGCGGCTGACGGAGCGGGCCTCGGCGGCCGGCTTGCCGGAGCCGGAGGTGATGCTGTCGAGCGGCGGAACGGCGAGCGCCGCGACGGCTGCTCGGCACGGATCGTGGACGGTGCTGTCGGGACCGGCGGGCGGTGCCGTCGGAGCGGCGAGGGTGGCGGAACGGGCGGAGGCGGCCGCCGTCGAC
>JBOGXT010000627.1:0-8319 GCA_050694635.1 Thermoleophilaceae bacterium | reverse complement strand
GTGGCCCCCGGCGAGCTGGACGGGCGCATCGAGCATTGGGCCGCGGTCTTCGCGCGCAACTCGCGGGCCGCGGTCGCCGCGACGAAGGCGATGCTGAACGAGCGCTTCGGCGAGCTGCTCCCGGCGGCGATGGACCGCGAGACGGAGCACTGCGTGCGGCTGTTCGACGAGGAGGACGCGCGCGCGGCGCTGCGAGGGTTCGCCGAGCGCCGAGCGGGGCGCTAGCCCGGCCGCTCGGCCCCCACGTTCAGGCCCTCTGGCCGACGATCACCTCGTTGCCGTCACCGCGCGGAGGTCACGCCCAGCGCACGCGCGAGTGGCCGGGCGGTCAGGCCGTAGACGAGAACCGTGGCGGCGATCACGAGGAAGCAGACCGGGACGATCTGGTCGGCGTCCTCGACGCCCGCCTCGACCAGGGAGATCTGGAACGCGGATGCCGTCGCGGCGACGACGATGCCGCGCGGCATGACGCCGGCGGCGAAGAGCCGCTCGCGACGGGTCAGGACGGTGCCGGCCGTGGAGACCGCGACGTCCACCGGGCGCTGGACGAAGATCAGCACCGTGACGAGCGCCAGCCCGGCCACCCCGAGCTCGACGACCGCGTCGAGATCCACGCGCGCGGCCAGCGTGACGAAGAGGATGCCGATGAGGAGCTGCACGAGCGTGTCGCCGAAGACCGAGAACTCCACCTCGCGGCCCTCCGGGACCAGACCCTTGCTGCGAGCCATCGCCACGCCGACGACGATCGCGGTCACGAGGCCGGCGTCCTCATAGACCGCGTCGGCGGCCCCGACGGCGACCAGCACGGCGGCGAGGACGGCGGTCGACCGGAGGTGGATCGGCGCGCGGGTGTGGCGCAGCAGCACGATGACGCCCGCCGCCGCAGCGACGCCGATGCCGATGCCGCAGGCGATGGTCGCGACGAACTCCCCGATCTCGATGTCGGTTTCGCCGGCCCGCACCCCGTGGAACACGAGCACGGCGAGGATCGCGCCGATCGGATCGACCACGACCCCCTCCCACTCGAGCACGGCGCCGATGCGAGCGCTCGGGCGCACGTGGTGCAGCAGCGGAGCGACGACGGTCGGGCCCGACAGCGTGAGGATCGCGCCGATCAGGATGCAGATGCTCCAGTCGAGGTCGAGCAGCAGCCGACTCGCCAAGGTCCCGATTCCCCAGCTCACGAGCACGCCGAGCGTGACGAGGCGCGCCACAGGCCGCCAGGCGCCCTCGACGAGGTCCTCGTGACGCAGATTGCGCGCACCGTCGAACAGCACGACGCCCACCGCCAGGGTGACCAGCGGCTCGAGCGTCGTACCCAGCAGCTCATCGGGGTCGATGATCCCGAGGGCGTCGGGGCCCCCGAGCACCCCGAGGGCGAGCAGCGTCACGATCTGCGGGACGGCGAGGGCGTGCGCGAGCAGCTGCGCACCGACCGCGAAGACCACGAGGAGTGCGAGCGCGAGCGCGGGGTTCGTGGACACGGTCATCGCGCCACGCGCAGCTATAGCCTCACCGGCCGGCGGGGTCAAGGCCATCGGACCGGTTGACGGCGGCGCTAGGCTCGCCTGCGTGGGTGCCGATGACGGCCTGCCGAAGATCCCGTTCTCCTCTGCCTCGGAGTGGGAGGACTGGCTCGAGGACAACCACACCGGCTCGGGCGGGGTATGGATCAAGATGGCCAAGAAGGACGCCGGGATCGAGAGCGTCCGCCACCCGGAGGCGGTCGAGAGCGCCCTGTGCTTCGGGTGGATCGACGGGCGCCGCGAGGCGCTCGACGAGCGCTACTTCCTCCAGCGATTCACCCCGCGGCGGGCGCGCAGCAATTGGTCGCGGATCAACCGCGACACGGTGGAGCGGCTGACGGCTGACGGCAGGATGCGGCCGGCCGGGGTCGCCGAGGTCGAGCGCGCGAAGGCCGACGGCCGCTGGGACGCGGCGTAGCGCCCGGCCCGCCGGGTGTCAGTCGTCGAGCGGCACCGGTTCGGGTGCCGATGAGGGAGCTCTCATCGGTCTCTCATGGCCGATCCACGGACCTTGGGCAGCATCCACTTGGCGATGATCGTCCGGATGAGCCTCGCGGTCCTCGCCATCGCGCTCGCCGTGTTGGCCGCAACCACCCTGCGCGGCGGCGACGCGCCCGTGAGCGCCTCGGAGGCCGAGGCCGCCGCCCTTGGCTGGCTGGGTGTCGGCGTGCCGGAGAACGCGAGGCGCGACGGCGACGGGTGGGAGGTCGACGTGGTGCGTCCCGACGGTTCGCTGGTCGAGGTGACGATCGGCGACCAGCTCGAGCTGAAGGCGCTCGACGAGGAGCTCGGGCCCGGCCGGCGCCCCGCCCACGACGAGCTGACCGGACCGGCTCGCGAACGGGCCGCACGCGCGGCCCTGGCCGCGACCGGACCCGGGCACGTGATGAGCGTGGAGCGCGACTCGCGGGGTGAGCTGGAGGTCATCGAGGTCAACGTCCGGCGCGCGGACGGAAGCGGAGCCGAGGTGGACCTCGACTCCGGGCTGCGGGTCATCGAGGTGGAGTCCCAGCACCCCGGCGAGTGAGCGGAAACTCGGCCCGCAGCCGCGTGCCCCGGCGGGCGGGCTGTGCAGCTCGAGGCGGACGTCGAGCCGCCGAGCAGGAGCAGAGCGCGCGGCGACGCTGACGGTGAGCCGGCCATCGGCGCATTGTCACCTGACGGCGGCGCGGCGGCGCAGCAGCTCGGTCGCGGCCGCCGCGGCCACGAGCATGAGCACGCCGTACACCGCAGCGGTCGATGCCGCGCCCGGTGACTCGAGCTGGCTGGCCAGCGCCGCCGCCACGGCGAAGTCCCTCAGGGCGAACGCGAACGGACCCGTGTGGCGGTCGCCGAGCACCGATCGCAGCAGCAGGGCCAGGGTCGCGGAACCAGCCAGGAACAGGGTGGCGGCCAGTGCCGTCGCCCCGAGCTCTGCTGGATCGTCGACGTCCGCGAGCGAGGCGTAGACGAGCACGGCGAGTATCACGGTGGCGGCCCGCTCGGCGATCGGCTCGGCTCGGCGGCCGCGTCCGCGCGCCCGCAGCGCGAGCCCCAGGGCGAGCGGGACAAGGACGACCAGGCTGAACCGGACGACCAGCTCGAACGGGTCGGGGCTGCCTTCGGCGAGCAGCGGCACGGCCACCGGCGCCAGCAGCGCCGAGGCCGCGAGCGACACGGAGACCGCCGCGAGCGCCAGCGCCGCGTCGCCACCCGCCAGCGCGACGAGGCCGGCGGCCGCCACCTCCGTCGAGGCAAGCCCCAGCGCCAGCAGTCCGTCGCTCTCTGGCCCCGCGAACAGGGCGCCCAACCCGACCGCCAGTGGCAGCAGGGTGGCGAAGGGCAGCAGCGACAGGACGGCGATCGTGCGCCGGCGCGCGAGCGCGGCGCGCATCCGACGAGGCTCGATCGTGAGCGCCACGGCGAGCACGAGCGCTGCGAGGATCAGGTCCGCGCGCTCGGCGAGTCGGGCGCTCGGAGCCACGAGCCCGGCCGCGGCGGCCACAAGCACGAGCGGCAGCGGCTCGAACAACCACTCGAGGCGGGGCGCCACCGGTCGCAGCCGCACCAGGGCTAGCGGATCTCCGTGGCCTTGGGCGGCAGACCCTCCGCTTCGGCGAAGAGGGCACAGACGTCGAGCGTGTCGCAGCGGACGTACTTCATGAGCTGCCGCGCAGTCTACGGATTGACAATCGTCACTTCAATCGATATACGTATATTGATGGCGGTCGATCTGGAGCTGGCGCCGAAGCAGAAGCGCCCCGCGGGCGAGCCGTGCTGCGAGCCCGTCGTCTATCCCGACGTCGAGCGCGAGCGGGCCGAGCGGATGGCGGCGATAGCCAAGGCGCTCGCCGACCCGGTCCGGCTGCAGCTGGTGGACGTGCTGCGAAAGCACGCCGGCAAGGTATGCGTATGTGAGCTCGTGCCGCTGTTCGAGCTCTCCCAGCCAACCGTCTCCCACCATCTCAAGGTTCTCCGCGGCGCCGGCCTCGTCGACAGCGAGCGGCGCGGCTTGTGGGCCTACTACTACGTGAACCCCGACGCCCTGGAGGAACTCGCCGCATGGCTGATCTGACCGACACCGACATCCGCGAGCGGGTGCGCGACCGCTACGCCGCCGCCGCCGAAGCCGTCGCCAACCAGACGTCATCGGGCTGTTGCGGCGGCCCCGGCGCGGAGGCCGGCTGCGGCCCTGGCGGCGCCTTCAGCGATCCCGACATGAAGCTCACCGACCGAAACGGCGCCGAGGTGTGGGGCGGCGCCCTGTACGACGGCGAGGCCGACGCCGCGCCGAAGGCCGCCGTCGAGGCCTCGCTCGGCTGCGGCGTCCCGACGGCCGTGGCCGACCTGCACGAGGGCGAGACCGTGCTCGACCTCGGCTCTGGCGCCGGCGCCGACGTGCTGATCTCCGCGCGCCGCGTGGGCGCCGCAGGCAAGGCGATCGGGCTCGACATGACCGACGAGATGCTCGAGCTCGCCCGGGCCAACGCGGCCGAGGCCGGCGTCCACAACGTGGAGTTCGTCAAGGGCTACATCGAGGAGATCCCGCTGCCCGGCGAGTCCGTCGACGTCGTGATCTCGAACTGCGTGATCAACCTCGCGGCCGACAAGCGCAAGGTGCTGGCCGAGGCCGCCCGGGTGCTGCGGCCCGGTGGGCGCTTCGCCGTCTCGGACGTGATCGCCGACCCCGACATGGACGACGCCACGCGCGCCGACCTGCAGCAGTGGACCGGCTGCATCGCGGGCGCGCTCACCCGCGAGCAGTTCGAGCGGGCGCTGACCGACGCCGGGCTGACAGACGTCGAGGTGCGCGAGACTCACCGCGTTCACGAGCACGCCAGCTCGGCGGTCGTCCGCGCGCGCAAGTCCGACGGCAGGTGACCCGCTTGAGCGGATGAAGCCTCGGCGCACGGCGAGAGGCGCCTACCCGCTGCTTCTCGCGCTGGGCGCGCTCGACGCGGCCGGGTACAGCGTGATCGTGCCCGTGGCCCCGGCGATCGCCGACGCCACCGGGGCCGGCCCGGCGACGATCGGGCTGCTGGTCGGATCGTTTCCCGCGGGCATGGTGCTGGGCTTCGCGCTGTCAGGCTGGCTGGTCCGCCGCCGCGGCTCCAGGGCGCTGCTCGCCGGCTCGCTCGTTCTGGTCGCGCTCGGCGCCCTCGGCTTCGTCGTGGGCCACACGCTGCCGGTCTACTTCGCCGCCCGCTTCTTGATGGGGCTCGGCTCCGGCGGCATCTGGATCGGCGTCACCTTCGACACGCTCGAGCGCTGGCCCGGGCAGGAGTACGTGTGCATGAGCCGCGTCTTCGCCGCCTACTCGGTGGGTGGGCTGATCGGCCCCGCTCTCGGCGTCTTCGCTGGCATCCGCGGCCCGTTCCTCGCCTACCTCCTGCTGTTGCTGCTCGCGGTGCCCTTCGTGCTTCTCGTGGAGAGTCCGGACATAGGGCGCCGCTTCGCCGCGGACCGAACGGCGCTCCGAACGCGCGGCTTCTGGACCGCGTCCGCGGCGATCATGTTCGCGGTGCTCGCCCTCGGTGTGCTCGAGGGCGTGCTGCCGCTGCATTTCGCCGAGCGCCTGAGCCAGGCGCAGATCGCCGCTCTCTACGTCGGCGCTTCGATCGTCGTCGCGGTCAGCGCGACGGCGGCCGGGGGTGTGCGACCGCGCCCGCTCGTGTTCGCCGCCGTGCTGCTCGCGGTGGCGGGCACCTCACTCGCCGGCGTCGCGACGGACGTTCCGCTCTGGCTCGTCGCCTTGGCGCTGGCCGCGGTCGGGATCGGCATGGCCAACACGGGCTCGCTCGGCATGCTGGTCGAGGCTGTGCCGGTGGAGCGCATCGTCACCGCCATGGTGGTCTGGTCACAGGTCGGCATCGTCGGCTACCTGCTCGGCCCGCTCGCCGGGGGCATGGTCGCCGACGGACCGGGCTACGCGGTCGTGGGCTTGGTGCCTGCGGCCGCGGGGCTGCTCGTCGTCGCAGCGTCGTGGACGAGCGCCCGCTCCTACCGGGAGCCGTAGTCGAACTCGAGCCACACGCAGGTGCTGCGACTGGTGTCGACGCCCCAGCGGTCTGTCACGCGCTCGACCAGCCAGAGCTCCCAAGCCGCCCGGATGCCGTTACCGCGCGTTGAGCAGGCGGGCGACGCGCTTGACGAAGCTGGAGTTGCGATGCGGGACCGGGAACCCGTTCGCGTCGTACTCCGGCCGGTGAGGGTCCCGTGTGGAGTCTCTCCCGCGTCGCGCCTTCAGCTGGCGGGCCAGCCTGGAAGGTCGGTCTGCTGCGCTCATCGGCGCACCTGCCTTTCGAGTGCCGTGGCTACCGCGTTACGACAGCCAGACCCCCGGTCGCGTGCGCGCGATCATCCCAGATTCGCGGGGCCTCAGCGCACGACTTCGTTGCGCGCGAGGACGAACACCTCGCAGATCATGTCCGGGTTCTGCTGGTTGCCCGACATGAAGCCGACGACGCGGCGGCCCGTGGCCTGCTCGACGACCTCTTCGAAGCGCCCTCGCATGACCTCCTGAAAGGCCATCCGCTGGCGGATCACCTCGTCGCCGTAGCCCTCGTCGCTGAGCGTTTGCTCCACGGGAGTGAAGCCGCCGCGGAGCAGGCAAACGACGAGGTCGTCGCTGAAGTAGGTCTTTGCCTGCTCGGGCCCGCGGCCGTAGTACTCCTTGAGCAGCGCGACAAGCCCGTCGGAGATTGCGGTCCGGACGTCGCCGGTGACGACGGGCGGACGCTGAGAGGCTTCGTCGAAGGGCACGGTGCGAGTCCCTTGGAGACCGCCGCCCATTCTAGCCGCGCGGTTTCGCGAGGCGCATCTTCACGTTGACCCGCGTGCATCGCGAGCTCGAGGTGGTGGACGCGAATCGACCTAGCCTGCCCGCGAGGCCAACCCAACGGTGCTTCAGACCCAGACGAAGCGCACGTCGATGTCGGCGAACTCGGCGAAGCGCCGCCGGTTGAACAGGTGGGGCACGACCTCGACGACAAAGCGCTCGGCCGGGCGCCAGACCGCAACCCAGCCCACGACGAGGATTCCCTGGGCCAGGCCTTCGACCACGACGTCCTCGCTGACCCGGTCCATGGCGGTCGAGACCACGATGGAGGCGAAGAGAAAGGCGACGCCGATCCTGGCCGCGACCTTCTCCTGGCGCGAGAGCGGGTCGACGCGGCGCAACGGCCCGGAGGCCGAGCGCAGGCTCGTGCGGATCGCCGCGCGCACGGCGTCCTCGTCCGTGTCAGGGCGCTCTGACTCCGGCGCGTAGATGGTCAGGCAGGACGGCGCGGCGTCACGGACGCGCTCCCACTCGTCGAGCAGGTCCCAGCGGACGTCACCCGACAGCGTCCGCTCCGCCACCGGCCGCGCGTCGAACGGCCAGAACAATTCGTCCATCGAGCCAAGGCGAATCGCGAACTTGCGGGTGGAGGGGGGCGTGCCGGACATCGTGGACGTGTTCGCGACGGCGAACGCCTTCCCTTGCGCCTGGGGCAGGGTGCCGGAGCTTGGCGGGCCGGGCCTAGACCGGCTCTATGCTTCCCGGCCGCCGACGAGCCGAAACCGAACACGGCGCGGAGGTCAGCCGGAAGATAGGGGGGTGCAAATGGGGGATGTCCCCGACGCCCCGAGGCTTGATTGGCGCGATGGTGCTCGCACGATCACCACCTCACCTCTCCCCTCGCTGCCCGGCTGCAATCCCGCGGCTTCGTCGGTCGCCTCGTCGAGCCGGCTGACGCCGATTACGACACCGCCCACGTGGGCTGGAACGGCGTGATCGATCGGCGCCCGGCGGCCGTCGCTTATCCGACTGACGCCGACGACGTCGCTGCGGCCATCCGCGCCGCCGGCGACGCTGGGCTGGCGTTCACCATCCGCGCCGGCGCGCACGGGCGTATAGCGACGGCGCTCGGAAGTCGACGACCGCCTCGCACCACTGCGCTGCGCGGTCGAGGTCGGCGAGGCTGTCGCAGACCACCAGCGTCGTGCAGCAGGCGTCGCTGCAGGCCAGCGGGTCGCTGGTCTCGCCGCCGAGTGCGACCGTCATCGCCTCGTCGAGCAGCGCCACGCCTTCCTCGACGCGCCCCTGGCGCACGACGGCGCGGCCGAGCTGGGCAAGCGCCATGCACTCGACATCGGCGTCGCCCAGTTCGTGGGCGACCTTCAGCGCGGCACGAGCGTGATGCTCGGCGGCTGTCGGGTCGCCCGCCCGCTTGGCCTCCTCGATCGCCAGCCACCCGAGCTCCGAGACCGTGCCCTCGCCGGCGAGCAGGCGCCTCGCCCGTGCGAGCCACCCCGCGGCCGCCGCATGCTGGCC
>JBOGXT010000626.1:0-3034 GCA_050694635.1 Thermoleophilaceae bacterium | reverse complement strand
AGCTGTTCGCAAGCGACGGCTGAACGCTTCGGTACGCCATGGGGTACTCAAGTGTTCAGCCGTCGGCCCGGGTCGTCCTCGGGCCATCCGGGCATGGGGATACGGTGGCCGGCGTGCGCCTGATCGTTGCCCGCTGCGAGGCCGTCTACACCGGCCGGCTCACCGCCGTCCTGCCGGAGGCGCTGCGGCTCCTGATGGTCAAGTCGGACGGCTCGGTGATGGTGCACGCCGACACAGGCGGCTTCAAGCCTCAGAACTGGATGACACCTCCGACCGTTATCGAGGAGGCGCCCGGCCTGATGGTCGTGCGCAAGCGAGCCGGCGCGACCGAGGACCGTCTCGAGATCCGGATCGCCGAGGTGGTCTCCGACGTCAGCCACGACATGGGCGAGGCCGCCGCGCTAGAGAAGGAGGGGGTCGAGCGCGAGCTGCAGGAGCTGCTCGCCGACGCGCCTCCCGAGGGGCTGCGGCTCGTGCGGCGCGAGTGGCCCACCGACATCGGCCCGGTCGATCTCATGTGCCGCGACGGCGACGACGAGTTCGTTGCGGTCGAGATCAAGCGGGTCGGCACGATCGAGGCCGTCGAGCAGCTGACCCGCTACCTCGAGCGGATCTGTGAGGAGCCCGGGATGGCGCGCTGCCGCGGGGTGCTGGCGGCGGGCACGATCAAGCCGCAGGCCAGGTCGCTGGCGGAGTCGCGCGGGATCGCGTGCGTCGAGGTCGACCTCGCGGTGCTGCGCGGCGAGCGCGAGCCGGACCTGACTCTCTTCGCCGCCTAGCCCCAGCGGGCGAGCGCCGCGAACTCGTCCATCTGCCGCTCGGCGCCCCCGCGATCGACGTCGGGCGAGACATAGAACACGCAGCGGTCGACCCCCGCCCACCCAAGCCGCTCCACTGCCCGCGCCTCCGGCTTCGTCCCGAAGGCCGACACCGGCACGCGGCGGCCGGCGCGCTCGCGCAGCTCGTCGATGCGCTCCTTCAGGTCCTCCGGCGACTTGATCCGGTTGGGGATCCACTCGTCGCCATACCGAAGCACGCGGTCGATGACCTTCGGGCCGGTGCCCCCGACGATCACCGGCGGGTGCGGCCGCTGCACAGGCTTGGGCCAGCACCAGATCGGGTCGAAGTCGACGTGCTCGCCGTGGTACTCGGCCTCGTCCCGCGTCCAGATCGCCTTGATCGCCTCCACGCGCTCGCGCATGCTCGAGAAGCGCCGGCGCGCGTCGACCCCGTGGTTGCCCATCTCCTCGCGGTTCCAGCCCGCCCCCACCCCGAACAGGAAGCGCCCGCCCGAGAGCCGGTCGAGCGACGCTACGGCCTTCGCCAAGTCGATCGCGTCGTGCTGGTTCACGAGGCAGACGCCGGTTCCGATCCTGATCCGCTCGGTCACCGCCGCCGCGAACGACAACGCCACGAAAGGGTTGTAGGAGTGCGAGTACTCGCGCGGCAGCTCGCCCCCGCCCGGCCAGGGCGTCTCGCGGCTCACCGGGATGTGCGTGTGCTCGGTGAAGAAGAGCGACTCGAAGCCGCGCTCCTCGGCCAGCCGCGCGATCTCCGCCGGCTGGATCGAGTAGTCCGTCGGGAAGAGCGCTATGCCACGTTCCACCGGATCGGCAGGCTATCGAGGCCATAGATCCCGTGGACGGAGCCGAGCTCGGGCTCGCCGTCGAGCGCCAGTCCGGGCATGCGCGCCGGCAGGAAGGCCAGCGCCTCCTGCAGCTCGGCGCGGGCCAGGTTTGCGCCCAGGCAGTAGTGGATGCCGGCGCCGAAGGTCAGCGGCTTGGCGTCGCCGCGCTCGGCGGTGATGTCGAACGCGCCGGGATCGCCGGCCACGCCGTCGCGGTTTCCGGTGAAGGCGCACACCATCACGACCGTCCCGGCGGGGAAGGTGACGTCGCGGTACTCGACCTCCTCGTGCAGCAGCCGCGCGGTGAAGGGCGTGATCGGCTCGAAGCGGACCATCTCCTCCACCGCCGCGGCCGCCAGTTCCGGCCGCTCGCCCAGCAGGCGCCACTGCTCGGGGTGGTCCGCGAACAGCCGCACGGCGTGGGCGAGCTGCGACTGCGTCGTGTCGACGCCGCCCACCAGCACGTTCAGCACGAGGTTCATGCACTCCACGTCGGAGAGGCGGTCGGGTGGGTGGGCTGGAGTCACCGCCGCGATCAGGGTGGAGATGAGGTCGTCGGCCGGATCCTCGCGGCGCCGCTTGATCAGCTCGCCCGCCCACTCGTAGAACTCGGCGCAGGCGCGCTCGATGGCGTCGCGCTCGTTCAGGAGGCTGGGCCCGTCGAACTGGCGCTGAATCAGGTTGGACCACTCGTACAGGCGCGGTGCGTCCTCGAGCGGGGCTCCCATCACGGTGGCGATCGTCAGCGACGGGTAGGGCTTGGCGAAGTCGGTCACGAACTCGCAGCGGCCGGCGCCGGCCAGCGGGTCCCAGATCCGGGCGAGGAACTCGCGCATCGCCGGGCGCCAGCGGTCGGTCGCGCGCGGCGTGAAGGCGGGGTTGACGAGGTTGCGCAGCCGGCGGTGGTCGTCGCCGTTCACGTGCAGGATGTTGCGGCGCATCTGCTCGAGCAGCGGGCCCTCGGGCACCTCGAACATCTCCGCGATCTTCATCCCGGGGAAGGTGGCGGCGCGCGTGCGCAGGAAGAACGCGGCCGCCTCGCGGTCGAGCACGAAGTAGCCGATCGGCGAGGTGGCGAGCCAGCCGGTCTCGCGAAGCTCGTCCATCGTGTCGTGGAAGCGCTTGCCCTTCAGGTCGGGCGAGAAGAAGTCGAACTCGGGAAGCTGGAGGTCCGCGACGAGGGCCATCGGCGTCATCGAAACGTAACGGGTAGAGCGCTAGTCTCGATGACGTGAGCTTCCTCTTCCGTCACAAGACCGAGATGCCCGACGCGGCCGACGCGCTGCCCGGCCGCGACACACGCCGCTTCCCCGTGCCCGACACCCACTACGTGCTCGGCACGCCGCTCGAGCCGCCCTTCCCCGAGGACACCGAGCAGGTGGTGGTCGGGATGGGCTGCTTCTGGGG
>JBOGXT010000625.1:0-7331 GCA_050694635.1 Thermoleophilaceae bacterium | reverse complement strand
CACTACGACGACCTCGCCGCCGAGGAGGTCATCGCCCTGCTCGGCTCGCTCGAGCGAAACGATCTCCAGACGCTGCGCGACTACGAGCGCCGACACGCCAATCGAGCGCGGGTGCTGTCGGCCATCGATTCGGTGCTGGCACGCGGCGAGACCCCCGTATAGGCGCCTCGCAACCCCGCTGTCAGGCCGTGTCGCCGCCCGGCGGGCGCCCTACACTCCGGGTCGCTGCATGAGGAACAAGTGGTTCATCCTTCCGGCCGTCCTCCTGCTCGCCCTGGTCGGCGGCGCGGTGGCCGCCTACGCCTACGACTCGTCGCGGGACGACCTGATTGCCGAGGGCGTCTCGATCGCGGGCGTGGACGTCGGCGGCCTGCGCGTCGACGATGCCCGCCGCGCGGTGGCGCGCCGGCTGAAGGAGCCGCTCGAGCAGCCGATCGCCGTGGTGCGGGCAAAGCGGCGCTTCAACCTCTCCGCCGAGGACGCCGGCGTGAGGGCGGACGTGGCCGGAATGGTCGACGAGGCGCTCGACAAGAGCCGCGACGGCAGCATCTTCACCCGCGTCGCGCGGGACCTCAGCGGCGGCGAGGAGCGAGCCCGGGTGCCGGCCCGGGTCACATACGACCAGGCGGCCGTGGCCGGCCTCGTCGAGCGCGTCGCGGAGGGCCTGAACCGCGCGGCGCGCGATGCCGAGGTCGAGTTCCCCTCACTCGAGACGGTCAAGGAGAAGCGCGGGCTGAAGGTCCGGGCGGCGCGGCTCCGGCAGCGGCTGGCCCAGGCGCTGACGGTCCCGGGCGCCGACCGCCGCGTGAATGCGCCCGCGAAGGTCCTCGAGCCGAAGGTGACCCAGGCCCAGCTGAAGGACAAGTACCCGGTCGTTCTGATCGCCGACCGCGCCAACTTCAAGCTGCGCTACTACGACCGCCTGGAGCTCGCCGGGGAGTACACGGTCGCCGTGGGCGCCCTCGGCTTCGACACCCCGGCCGGCCTCTACCACATCCAGAACAAGGCGGTGGACCCCGCCTGGAGCGTGCCGAACAGCGACTGGGCGGGCGACCTCGCCGGCACGGTGGTGCCGGGCGGCGTGCCGGAGAACCCGCTCAAGGAGCGCTGGCTCGGCATCTACGACGGCGCCGGCATCCACGGCACCGATCAGACCTACTCGCTCGGCACGGCGGCCTCACACGGGTGCATCCGGATGGCGATCCCGGACGTGATCGAGCTCTACGACAACGTCCCCGTCGGCGCCCCGATCTACATCGCGTAGGTCAGAAGTCCTCGGGCAGGATGGCGCCCGCCTCGAGTGCGTGCGCGAAGGCGTCGATCTCGGCCGCCATGTTCTCCGTGGATAGCTGCAGGTACGCCACGCGCAGGAGCGCCTCGCCGCGGTCGAGCTCCACGTCGTACGTGTCGAGCTCGGGCTGCGAGTACACGCCCGCCTGGAAGACCTCGCACTCGGGGCAGCGCAGCAGGACCGACCAGGCGTCACCGTCCGCGGGCTCCCACTCGACTGGCTGGACGAGGTGGGAGGAGCAGTTGGGGCAGACGTGGAGACCGGGTGAGGTGGTGGTCGAGGACATGGACACGAGACTGCCAGCGCGACCCGCCGCCCCGGAATGCGGCCAGCCCGCCTTCCGGGGTTCGGTTGCCCGTAGTAGTCAGAGCCCGATCTCGGCGACCGGGACCTCCTCCCAGCCGCTCTCTTCCAGGAGGGTCTGACGCCCCGTGTGTCGAAAGCAGAGCGTGCCGATGAAGACGCCCCGCTCGCGCTTTCGAAGCACCGCGTACCACATGGTCGAGGCGTCGCTCGGGCCCTGGATCTGGTGCCAGGGCCTCCGCGGCCTGTCGCGGTCGTCGACCAGTCCCGCATCGCCTAGCTGAGCGCGTGTCGCCACCCGCCCGTCCTGCGTGTTGACGAAGAAGACACCCACCCCGGAGGAGGCTAGTTGGAGCGCCGCGCTGGCCACCTTCGACGACTGGCAGCGCGCCCGCGGCATGGGGGAGAAGACACGGCGCGCCTACGGGGTCGACCTCACCCAGCTCGGCCAGTGGGCCGCCGGCCGCGGCCTCGGGCCGGCCGCGCTCTCGCACCGCGACCTGCGCCGCTTCGCCGCCGTGCTGGGCGAGCGGGGCGCGGCCAAGTCCACCGTGGCTCGCAAGCTGGCCGCCATCCGCACATTCCACCGCCATCTGGTCGAGCGCGGCGAGATCGAGGCCAACCCGGCGGACCTGGTCTCGAGCCCCAAGAAGGACGCCTACCTGCCGCAGGTGCTGAAGCCGGCGGAGGTGGTCGAGCTGCTCGAGCGCATCCCGGCCGGCACCCCGCTCGACCTGCGCGATCGAGCCATGTTCGAGCTGGCGTACGCCGCCGGCCTGCGCGCCGAGGAGCTCGTGAACCTGGACACCGACAGCGCCGACCCGGACGCGGAGCAGGTGCGGGTGGAGGGGAAGGGGGGCCGCACCCGGGTCGTCCCCGCGGGTGAGCACGCGTGGCGGGCGATCGACCGCTACGTCACGCGCGGCCGGCCGGCCCTGGACGCGGGGGAGAGCCGGGCGCTGTTCCTCTCGAAGAGCGGCCGCCGCCTGTCGACCTCGGACGTGCGCCGGCGGCTGAAGCTCCAGGCCCGGCGGGTCGGCATCTCGCCCCACACGCTGCGCCACTCGTTCGCCACCCACCTGCTCGAAGGAGGCGCCGACCTGCGCTCGATCCAGGAGCTCCTGGGCCATGCGTCGATAAGCACGACCCAGACCTACACTCGGGTAGAGTCGGGCCGCCTCAAGACGGCGTACGCCCGCTCTCACCCGCGAGCGTAGGCAATCCCCCTATGGAGACCAACCTCAAGGCGATCGAGCTAAAGGACCTCTGGCGCCGCTACAAGGACGACCGTGACGAGAAGGCCCGCGAGCGGCTCGTGCTCGCCTACGCGCCGCTCGTCAAGTACGTCGCGGGCCGGATGTCCAGCGGCCTCCCCTCCCACGTAGAGGAGGCCGACCTCATCTCGTACGGGCTGCTCGGCCTGATCTCGGCGATCGAGCGCTTCGAGCCCGAGCGGGAGATCAAGTTCGAGACTTTCGCGATCACCCGCATCAAGGGCTCGATCATCGACGAGCTGCGCTCGCTCGACTGGGTGCCGCGCTCGGTCCGCACCAAGGCGCGCCAGATCGAGAAGATGAACGCGAAGCTGGAGCATCGGCTCCACCGCGCGCCGACCGACCAGGAGATGGCCAGCGCGCTGGACGTCTCGGTCGACGAGTTCCAGGAGTCGCTGGTGCGGATCTCGAACTCGTCGGTGGTCGCGCTCGACGAGCTCTGGACGGTGTCGGACTCCTCGGGCGACCAGGTCTCGCTGCTGGACACGATCCAGGACCCGGCGGCCGTCGACCCGGCGCTGGAGATGGACACCACCGAGATGAAGGACCGCCTGGCCGACGCGATCGCGCGGCTGCCGGAGCGGGAGAAGCTGGTCGTAGCCCTGTACTACTACGAGAACCTCACCCTGCGGGAGATCGGAGAGGTGCTCGGAGTCACGGAGTCGCGCGTCTCGCAGCTGCACACCAAGGCCGTGCTGCGTCTGAAGTCGCGGCTGCAGGGAGACCCTCTGGCCGAGACGGGCTAGGGGAGGGGACATGGCTTGGCGCCGGGCCCACCGCTACCGGGACGAGGTCGCCACCCGTGCCCGTCAACAGGCTGCCGTGGCCGAGCTGGGCCAGCGCGCCCTCGCGGGCCTGCAGCTCGACGACCTGATCGACGAGGCCGTCGTCCACGTCGCGCGCGAGCTCGGCACCGACTACGTGTCCGTGCTGGAGCTGACCCGGGATCGTCGCGGCCTCTCGATCCGGGCCGGCCACGGGCTCCCGGACGGCGTGATCGGCGGGGTGCTGCCGCCGGCACGCGACGAGCTGCCGGGCTTCGCGCTCGACTCGGAGCGCCCGCTCGTGACCGAGGACTTCGCCTCGGAGACCCGCTTCGGGCCCTCGCCGCTTCAGCGTGACCTCGAGATCGTGAGCGCGATGGCCGCGCCGATCGGCACGCCCGGCGGCCGCTTCGGCGTTCTCGGGGCGAGCAGCCGCAGTCCGCACAAGTTCAGCGCCGACGACGCCCACTTCCTCCAGGCCATCGCCAACGTGATCGGCGCCGCGGCGGAGCGCGCCCGTACCGACGAGCTCGTGCGCGACAGCGAGGCGCGCTTCCGCGAGCTGGCGGACACCACCCCGGCGCTGATGTGGATGACCGACGCCGAGGGTCACATCACCTTCGTCAACGAGGGCTGGCTCCGCTTCACCGGACGCACCCTCGAGGAGGAGATGGGCGACACCTTCGCGCTGAGCGCCCACCCCGAGGACCGCGACGACCTGCTGACCCGCTGGGGCGACGCGTTCGGGCGGCGCGACGAGTTCCGCTTCGAGTACCGCCTCATGCACCACGCCGGCGGCTACCGCTGGGTGCTCGAGGTCGGCGCCCCGCGCTACGCAGGGGGCGAGTTCGTCGGCTACGTCGGCACCGCCACGGACATCCACGAGCGCAAGCAGATGGAGGACGCGCTGCGCGAGTCCGAGGCGAGCTTCCGCGACCTGGCCGACACGGCGCCGGTGATGATCTGGACGACCGACGAGCGCGGCCTCGTCACGTTCGTCAACGCGGGCTGGCTGCGCTACACGGGCACGACGCTCGAGGAGGAGCTCGGGCCGAGCTGGTCGCTCGGCGTGCACCCCGAGGACGCCCCGGAGGTGATCTCGTCCTGGAACCAGAGGCTGGCGGCGCGCGAGCCGTGGGAGCTCGAGTACCGCTTGCGCGGCAAGGGCGGCGACTACCGCTGGATCGTCGACCGCGGCGCGCCGCGCTACGAGGCCGGCCGCTTCGTGGGCTACGTCGGCACCGCCATCGACATCCACGAGCGCAAGACGATGGAGGCGCGCCTGCGCGAGGTGTACGAGCGCGAGCACACGATCGCCGAGACGCTCCAGCGCAGCCTGCTGCCCGAGCGCCTGCCGCGCATCGAGGGCCTCGAGATCGCCGCGCGCTACCTGCCGGCCGGGCACGGCGCCGCCGTCGGCGGCGACTGGTACGACGCGCTCGAGCGCGCCGACGGCCGCGTGGCGTTGGTCGTCGGCGACGTGGTCGGCCACGGGCTTCGCGCCGCGGCGATCATGGGCCAGCTGCGCAACGCCTTCCGCGCCTACGGCCTCGCCGAGACCTCGCCGGCCGAGGTGATGGCGCGCGTCAACCGGCTCGTCATCAGCGGCGAGGAGGAGGCGATGGCCACCGTCCTCTACCTGGTGCTCGACCGCGAGACGGGGGACGTGAGCTACGCGAGCGCCGGGCACCCGCCGCCGCTGGTGCTCTCCTCGTGGGGGCCGAGCTTCCTCGAGGGCGGCCGCTCCGTGCCGGTCGGCGCGTCCGAGTCCGGCATATTTCGCGAGGCCACGGCGGTGCTGCCACCGGGCGCCTCGCTGCTGCTGTACACCGACGGCCTCGTGGAGCGGCGCGACACGCCGCTCGAGCACCGCCTGGACGAGCTGGCGGAGGCCGCCGGGCGCAGCGACGCCGCGCTCGAGGGGCTGTGCGATTCCGTGCTCGCGGGCGTGCTCGGGGAGCAGGTGCCGACGGACGACGTGGCGCTCCTGGCGGTGAGGCCGCGTCCGGTGGCCACCGGCTCGATGCGGCTGTCGCTGCCCGCCGAGCCGGAGTCGCTGCGCGTGCTGCGCCGCCGCCTGGGGCGGTTCCTGCACGCCGTGGGGGCCAGCGAGGACGTGGCCTACGAGATCACGCTGACGGTCTGCGAGGCCGCCGGCAACGCCATCGAGCACGCCTACGGCCCCGGCGACGCCGCCTTCGAGGTCGAGGCCAGCTTCGAGAGCGGCACCCTGGTGGCGGTCGTGCGCGACCGGGGCAGCTGGCGCGAGCGGCGCGGCACGCACCGCGGCCGCGGGCTCAAGATCATCGAGGGGCTCATGGACTACGTGGAGGTCTCGACCGAGCCGGACGGTACCGTGATCAGGATGAGGAGGCGTCTGGCCGCGTGACCTCTGCGGAGGTGGCCATCGAGCGGCGGGGCGGGACGGTGGTCGCGCACCTGAGCGGCGAGGTCGACATGACCAACGCGGCGCGGGTGCGCGACGAGCTGCTTGCCTCGGTCCCCAACGACGCCCTCTCCCTGGTCGTCGACCTCGACGGCTGCCGCTACCTCGACTCGGCGGCGATCGAGGTGGTCTTCGACCTCGCCCGGCGCCTCGGCCGCCGGCGCCAGGAGCTCAGGCTGGTCATCCCGCCGACGTCGCCGCTCGTGCGAGTGCTCACGCTCACCGACGTGCACAGCGTGGCCGCCGTCCACGAGACGTTGGACTCGGCCCTCGCGCAGTAACCTGACGCCATCCGGGGGCTCGCGCCCCCGGACCCCGCTGCTAGTGCCTGGTTGTTGAGGAAACGGAGGGAGTCATGGCGCACGAATCGCCGAAGAGGATCCGCAACGTGGCCTTGCTGGGCCACCGGGGCAGCGGGAAGACGTCCGTGAACGAGGCGCTCCTGTTCACGGCCGGTGCGATCAACCGGCTTGGCTCGGTGGCCGACGGCACCACGGTGTCCGACTCGGCGTCGGACGAGAAGGCACGCGAGATGTCGATCTCGGGGAGCCTGTCCTCGTTCCGCTGGGAGGACCGCAAGGTCAACCTGGTCGACACCCCCGGCGAGCCCAGTTTCGTGGCCGACGCGCTGGCCGCTCTGCGCGTCTGCGAGAGCGCCGTCTTCGTGGTCAACGGCGTGATGGGAGTCGAGGTCACCACCAGCCGGCTCTGGGAGCGCGCGTCCGAGCTCGGCCTCGCGCGCATCGTCTTCGTGAACATGCTCGACCGCGAGCGCGCCGACTTCTTCCGCAGCCTCGACTCGCTCAAGCAGGCCTTCGGGCAGCACGTCGTCGCGACCGAGATTCCGATCGGCTCCGAGCACGAGCTCCAGGGCGTGATCGACCTGATCGACATGAAGGCCTACCGCTACGACGGCGACGGCCGCGACAACTGCAAGGAGATCGAGATCCCCGCGGAGCTCGCCGACCAGGCCCGCGAGTACCGCGAGAAGCTGATGGACGAGGTGGCTGAGGTCTCCGACGAGCTGATGGAGCGCTACCTCGAGGGCGAGGAGATCTCCCACGACGAGACCGTGACGGCGCTCAAGACCGGCGTGACCGAGGGGCGGCTGTTCCCGGTCACCTGTGGCGCCGCGACGCGCAACCTCGGCATCAACCGGCTGCTCGACGCCTTCGTCGAGGATCTGCCCTCGCCGGCCAAGAAGGGTGCCGCGCAGGTGGACGGCACGACGCTCGAGCCAGACGAGTCGAAGG
>JBOGXT010000624.1:0-7988 GCA_050694635.1 Thermoleophilaceae bacterium | reverse complement strand
CGCCCGGACCGGCCGCGCGGCTGCAGCCGTCGGCCTCCTACAGCTTCACCATGCGCCTGCATCTCCCCCAGCAAGGCGGGGCGTTCGCGGGCGTCGCGCACGCGATCGCCGACGCGGAGGCGGTGCTCGGCGCGATCGACTTGGTGCGGGTGGAGTCCAACGAGGTCGTCCGAGACGTGACCGTCGCCTGCGTGGACTCCGGCCACGCCGAGGCGGTCGTGCGAGCGGTGCGCGAGCTCGAGGGGGTCCGCGTCGACAGTGTCTCCGACCGCACCTTCCTGATGCACAAGGGAGGCAAGATCGAGGTCGACTCGAAGCTACCGCTCAAGACCCGCGACGACCTCTCGATGGCCTATACCCCCGGCGTCGGGCGCGTCTCCACGGCGATCCACGAGGACCCGGCCAAGGCTTGGGCGCTGACGATCAAGAGCAACACGGTGGCGGTCGTGTCCGATGGCACGGCGGTGCTCGGCCTCGGCGACATCGGCCCCGCGGCGGCGATGCCGGTGATGGAGGGCAAGGCGATGCTATTCAAGGAGTTCGCCGGCGTCGATGCCTTTCCGCTCTGCCTCGACACCAAGGACGTCGACGAGATCGTCGCCGTCGTCAAGGCGGTGGCCCCGACCTTCGGGGGCATCAATCTGGAGGACATCGCCGCGCCGCGCTGCTTCGAGATCGAACGGCGGCTGCGCGCGGAACTCGACATCCCGGTCTTCCACGACGACCAGCACGGCACGGCCATCGTCGTGCTCGCCGCCCTGCTCAACGCCCTGCGCATCGTCGGCAAGCGGGCCGAGGACGTCACCGTGGTCGTCGTCGGCGCGGGCGCGGCGGGAGTGGCTTGCACGGACATCATGCTCGCCCAGGGCATCGGTGACGTGGTCGTGTGCAACCGCCGCGGCGCCCTCCACTCCGGCGCGGACGGTCTGGACTCCGAGCGGGCGGCGCTCGCGCAGCGCACGAACAGGCGGGGGCGGCGGGGTAGCCCAGACGAGGTGCTGGCCGGCGCCGACGTGCTGCTCGGCCTCTCGGGGCCCGGGGCGGTCTCGCCGGCCGGGGCGCGCTCGATGGCACCCGACGCGATCGTCTTCG
This sequence comes from Thermoleophilaceae bacterium, assembly GCA_050694635.1. GTDB lineage: Bacteria > Actinomycetota > Thermoleophilia > Solirubrobacterales > Thermoleophilaceae > JACVRW01. The sequence continues at coordinate 6,896 of JBOGXT010000624.1, read as the reverse complement.
CCATGGCGAACCCCGTGCCCGAGGTTCGCCCGGAGGAGATCCGTGACGACGTCGCCATCATGGCCACCGGGCGCTCTGACTACCCCAACCAGATCAACAACGTGCTGGCCTTCCCGGGGGTGTTCAGGGGCGCGCTCGACGTGCGTGCGCGCACGATCAACGAGGAGATGAAGCTCGCCGCCGCTCAGGCCATCGCGGGAGTCATCCCCGAGGACGAATTGCACGCCGACTACATCGTTCCCAGCGTGTTCAATCGCCATGTCTCCGAATCGGTGGCCGAGGCCGTCGCCCAAGCCGCGGTCGCCAGCGGAGTGGCGCGGCGGGAGAGGGGCGCCCGCGGGCACGAGCCGGCAACCCCCCTGGAGGCAATGCGGTAAGCATCGTTCCCGCTGGTAACGCCCGAGCCGGCCGGCGACGAATCGGCAGGCCCACCCTGAGCTCCGCCTGCGAGGGCGGTATGCAGTACACATGATTCGGCCGTTAAGTTGAATATCACTGCGAATCATGATCTACTTACGACCCTCAGTTTGCTGCATAGTGTCGAACGTGACGTGCAGAGGTACGAAACCCGTACCAGAAAGAGGGAGCTATGGGCACCGCGTCCTCGTCCGGTCAGGTCGAGCCGGCCCCTGCGCAGTCGCCGCGGTTCGCACGGGCGTCGTCGGGCCTTGTGCGGGAACTGACGCTGACCGACGCTGCCCTCTACGGGATCTTCGCCACGGGCGGGCTGTTCGGGTACGTCTTCCTGTTCCCCGGCCCACAGTTCGCGTCGCCGGGAATCAGCATTCCGCTGATGTTGATCTTCACGCTGCTCTTCGGGGTAGTCGTGTACTACGTTTACGCGGCGCTGGGCTCAGCGATGCCCCGCGCCGGGGGCGACTACCTGTACGAGTCGCGCACCCTGCACCAGGCTGTCGGCTTCACGGTCCCCTGGGCGTGTCAGCTCATCTTCTGGTTGGCCTTCCCCAGCGCCGGCGCGTTCGTCGTCAGCACCTTCGGGCTGCTGCCGATCGCCGACACGCTCGGCGCTGAGGGTGTCGCGCAGTGGCTCCTGACGGAAACCGGCACGTTCGTCGTCGCTGCGGTCGTCGTGGTGCTGTGCTGGATGCTCACCGTCTTCGGGCTGCGGGTCTACCGGCCGCTACAGCGCTACGTCCTTGTGCCCGCGATCTTCATCGCCACCGCCACCATCATCGTGCTGCTGCTGGCCAACCTGGGCACCGACTTCGGGGCGAAGTTCGACAGCTTCCATGGCAGGGACATCACGACCGGCTCGGTCGCGGCCGCGGCTGCACGCGAGGGTTTCCAGGTCCCATCGTTCGACCTCGGCAACACGCTGATCTGGGTCGCGGTGCTCGCGGCCTACATCCCCTACACGATGTACTCGGCGCAGGGCCTGCTTGGGGAGGTCAAGCAGGCCTCCAGCCTACGCCGGCTGTTCACCGCCTTCCTCGTCCCGGGCGCTTTCGTGGCGATCGTCATGCTGTTGATTCCGTTCGCGCTGCTCACCTCGATCGCCGGCGGCCGGTTCCTCGACGAGTACGCCTACGCCTACGGCACAGGCGCCATCGAGCCCACCTACTCGCCCAACTTCAGCGTCTTCCTCTCGATGCTGTCGGGCAGCGACATCGTGACCATCCTGGTGTCGATCGGGTTCGTCGCCGGCGGCTTCGGGATCGCCAACGTCGTGTTCGTCAACTCCTCGCGCGTCATGACCGCAATGAGCCTCGACGGCTCATTGCCGCGCCCGCTGTCCGACGTCTCGCCGCGCTTCCACAGCCCGGTCAAGGCGGCAACGCTGTGGAGCGCGCTCGCGCTCGCGGTGGCCAGCGTGTTCGCGTTCAAGCCGAGCTGGCAGACGACCGTGCTCATCGGCGGCGCGATCACCAGCGTGCTGGTTGTGGGCGTCACCTGCCTCGGGGCGGCCGTCTTCCCGTACCGCGCGCCGGACATCTTCCGCGCCGCGCCCGCGGACCGCCACCGCGTGCTGGGTGTGCCCCTGCTGACCCTTGCCGGGGCGGTCGGCGCAGCGGCGGTGGCGGGCCTGATCTACGTCGCCCTGACGTTCGAAGAGCTGGGAATCACCTCCCGCGACTCGCGACTGGTCATTGGCGGCGCTTTCCTCACCGGCCTGGGCTTCTACGCCGGCTGGCGCCTCTACAAGCGCTCTAGGGGCGTCGACCTCAGCCTCGCCTACCGCTACGTACCACCCGAGTAGAAAGGAATCAGACCGACATGGCCACCGAGCTCAACACTCGCGACCATTTCCACACCTACGGACGTCGCGAGGGGGAGGACGACTTCCCCAACACGCTCATCTCCGGGATCTCGACCTTCCTTGGCGCTCGCGTGGTGCCGCCGGTCACCGATGACCTGCTGGCGGCCGGCGTCAAAGCCGCCATCCTGGGAATGCCGTGGGAGGGCACCAACACCTGTCGCCCCGGCGCGAGCTATGGGCCGCGGGCGATTCGCCGGGCCAGCGAGCACTACGTCAGCTATCACGGCGAGTATCAGGTCGATCTGTTCGAGGAGCTGGGGCTGTGCGACTGCGGCGACGTCTCGATCGTTCCGGGAAACGCGGCGCGGACCTTTGAGCGCGCGGAGCGCTGCCTCGCGGAGATACACGCCGCGGGAGCCTTCCCGATCGTCTTCGGTGGCGACGACTCCTGCCCGATCCCGGTTACAAGCGCGATGTCCAAGCTCGTCGACGGCAAGATGGGCTACATCCAGATGGACTCGCACATGGATACGGCAGAGGACGTCGCTGGCGAGCGGCTCAACCACGCGTGCCCTGTGAGCCGCACCGCGGAATTGCCGAACGTCGATCCGCGCAACATCGCGCTCATGGGTATCAACGGCCCGCTCAACCCGCGCAAGGAACGAGAGTACGTGGACCGGACCGGGATCCAGATGATCACGATCTGGGACATCGACGAATGGGGCATCGACAAGACAATCGAGCGCGTTGTGGAAATCGCCTGGAACGGGACCGACGGGGTGGTGTTGCACACCGACCTCGACGTGATCGACCAGGGCTTCACTTCGGGCGTGACCACGCCCGAGACCGGCGGGCTGACACCGCGGGAAGTGCTGAAGATGATCCGCGCCTTCGTTCGGCAGGGCGTGGAGGCCTATGTGATCACCGAGTGCTCGCCGGTCTACGACTCGGCCAACAAGGCGGCGCGTGTGGCTACCCGGCTTGCGCTCGACGCGCTCGGCATTCGCGCCAACCCGGCTGGCACCGGCCGGGTCTGAGCGAGGATGCGCCTGCGTCGACGCGCCGGCGGATCGCGGCGCAGGATCCTGTTCGCCACTGACCTGCACGGGTCGGATGTCGTATTCCGCAAGTTCCTCAACGCCGTGCAGGTCTACGAGGCCGACGTCGCGATTCTCGGCGGCGACCTGACCGGGAAACGGATCGTGCCGCTGATCGAGGAACGTGGGGGACTCTCCGCCGAGATCGGTGGGCGACGGGTGGTCGCGCTCGACGATGAGGAGGCGGCGGCGCTCGAGCGCCGCGTTCGGGACCTGGGACAGTACCCGGTGCGCATGACCCTGGCCGAGCACGAGCGAGTGGCCGATGACGACGACGCCACGCACGCAATCTTCGTTGAGCAGTGTGTCGCACAGGTGCGCGACTGGATGGAGCGTGCGGCTGAGCGGCTCGAGCCGCTCAGCGTTCCCCTGTTCGTCACCGGCGGCAACGACGACTACCTCATCATCGAGGACGTCCTTGACGCCGCACCCCATGCGGTCAACGCGGAGGGCGAGGTGCTGGAGGTCACCCCGACCGTGGAGATGGCCTCCACCGGGTACGGTAACCCGACGCCCTGGCACTGCCCGCGTGACATCAGCGAGGAGGGGCTGCTTGAGAAGATCGAGCGGATGGCCGAGCAGCTACGCGATAGCCGCCACGCGATCTTCAACCTCCACGTGCCGCCGTACTCGTCGGGGCTGGATCTGTGCCCCCGCCTGGACACTCGCTTCGATCCCCCGAAGCCGATCGTCGGCGAGGAGGTGCCGGCGGGCTCGTGGGCTGTGCGCGGCTCCATCGAGCGCTACGGGCCGATGCTCTCGCTTCATGGGCACATCCACGAGTCACCCGGGATCCGCCGGCTCGGCCCCACGGTAGCCATCAACCCGGGCAGCGAGTACGGTGAGGGGATCCTGCGCTCGGCGGTCGTCGACCTGGCGACCAACGGAGCCGTCGAGCTGAGCGCGGCCCAACTTCTCACCGCGTAGGGCCCGCGATGGGGCCGCTTGGAGACCTCGACGCCGCGATCTTCGCCGAGCTCCAGCGCGACGGCCGGATCGCGTTCACCGCTCTGGCCGAGCGCCTCGGCGTGTCCGAGGCCTATGTCCGGCGGCGCGTGAAGCGTCTAACCGACGCGGATGTCCTGTCGATCACGGCGGTCGCGGACCCAGCGCTGCTGGGGCTCGAGGAGATGGCATGGATCGGCTTGGTCGTGGCGCCCGCGCACCTGCGCGCAGTCACTCGTGCCCTTGTCGAGTTGCCAGAGGTCGACTACGTCGTCGTCTGCTCCGGCGAGTTCAGCGTTATGGCGGAGGTGACCTGTCCCTCCTCTCGCGAGCTCTACCGGCTGCTGCTCCAGCTACGCCGCATCGCCGGCGTGCGGCGCACCGAGACCTTTGTCTACCTGGAGCTCGTCCGCCAACAGTTCCGCTGGCCGGTCGGCGAGGGCGAGGGACCGCTCGCGCGCGCAGACGGACCGGCTTGGACCGGTAGTCCCGAGCCGCTTGCTGCGCTCGACGTGAACATCATTCGCGAGCTCGAGCGTGACGGCCGGGCGTCATTTCGCGACATCGGGCGCCGCGTCGGCGTCTCGGAGCGCGTCGTGTCGAGCCGCTTTACGGACCTGACCTCCCGCGGCGTGCTGCAGGTCATCGCAGTCGGCAACCCCGTGAACCTCGGCTTCACCGAGATGGCATGGCTCGCCATTACGCTGGCCGAGGGCGCCGAGTTGGAGCAAGTCTCAGCGGCGCTGGGGGCGATAGGCGCAATTGACTACGTCGTCGTGACCGCGGGGCGGTTCGACGTCATGGCGGAGGCGGTGTGCCGCGACCGGGCCGAGCTCCTGTGCGTGCTCGAGCGAGACATCGGCGGGATCGACGGAATCGCGAACATCGAGGCGTTCCTCTACCTCGAGCTGCTCTACAAGAGCACGGCCGGCGCCTGGGGCGTGAGTAGGGCGGGCGCGGCGCCCGGGGCCGACCAGTCCGTCTCCCGGCTCCCTCGGAGCGTGCGATGATCGAGTCAGCTGCCAGCATGGCCACAGGCGAACACGACGGCGTCCCATTCCCGGACCCGCCGGAGGAGGCGCGCCGGCTCATCGCTTCCGCGCGCGCCGAGGGCACGCTGCTGCGTGCGCTCGGCGGCGTGGGTGTGCGGCTGCGCTGCCCGTCGGCTGAGAGCCCTCCGCTCGCCCGGACCTACGGCGACGTCGACCTCGCCTCGACCTCCGCCCAGCGCGACGCCGTCGTGGGGCTCTTCGAGGCGCTCGGCTACGTGGCCGATCGCGAGTTCAACACTTTGCACGGGCACCAGCGGCTGATCTTCTGGGACCCGGTGAACGAGCGGAAATCCGACGTGTTCATCGACTCCGTGACAATGTGCCACCGCCTCGATCTTCGCGACCGCCTGGCGCTCGACGAGGAGACGCTTACGCCGGCGGACCTCCTGCTGCTCAAGCTGCAGGTCGTCGATACGACTGACAAGGACCTCTTGGACGCGGTCGCGCTGCTTCACGACCACGCGCCCGGCGAGAGCCTCGACGTTGCCTACGTCGCGCGGTTGCTCGGCCGCGACTGGGGCTGGTGGCGGACGGCCACCATGGTCCTCGCTCGGGTGCACGACTTCGCGGGCGCGCTCGAAGGCTTCGCCGGCGCCGAGCTCATCAGCGACCGGGTCCGCGCCCTGTCTGCGGCAATCGAGACGGAGCCGAAGTCACGGGGGTGGCGACTGCGCGCACGCATTGGAGAACGCGTGCGCTGGCACGACACGCCGGAGGAAGTCGAGCCCGGGTAGCGGAGCGCGATCGGCCCCGGGCCCGGCTTGCAACAATCGTGTGCCTTCCAGCCGCCCGGTCTCGCGGTCGGACATCACCGCTCGCGGCGGTACTCGCGCTCGGCCTCGGCGGCGCGCGTCACGGGCGACATGCGCCTGGCCTTCGAGGACCCGTGCTTGATGCGTCGAGCAACCTGCTTCAGCTTGTGGGCCCGGCGCTGGTCCTTGCGCCTCATTCGATCTTCACCGCTTGCCTCCCGACCCCTGGTCGTCGATGTGCGCGAAAGGACAGGGGACCCAGCGAGCGACGTGCGTCTCTGACGATAGCGACGCCTACGCGGCCGCGATCGTTTGGGCCCTCACGACCCGGACACACGAACACCATGGGCCCGCCGACGGTGCCAGACGACATGCGTCTCGTCCTGCGCGCCCAAGGCGGCTATTACGTGGCCACGGGCGTCGTGCCGTTCTTCCACGGCGCCTGTTCGAGGCGGTGACGGGACCGAAGCGCGAGTGGTGGCTGGTGCAGACGGTCGCCGGTCTGGTGACGGTCGTGGGAGGCGCGCTCCTCAGCGGCGCGCTCCGGCGGGAGGTCTCGGACGAGCTGCTCGGGGTGGCGGCCGGCAGCGCAGCCGTCCTCGCGGGAATGGACATCGTCTACGTCGCGAAGCGCCGGATCGCTCCCACGCATCCGCTCGATGTGGGGACGAACCTCGGCGCCCTCGCCGGTCTCTCGCCCAGCCGGGCGCGGAGATAGCCAGAATCGGCCATCTCCAGGGCGCCCGCAAGATGGCCCGGAGTGGCGAAGCCGCGGCGGTCGCCCAGGCGTACGGTCGGCGCATGGAACGTCGAACAGCACCCAAGGCGCCCG
>JBOGXT010000623.1:0-5720 GCA_050694635.1 Thermoleophilaceae bacterium | reverse complement strand
CGCGCAGCCGGCCGAGCCGGCTGCTTGCGCAAGTCGTCACCATCCCTGCATGCGGACCGCGCTGCTCTCCGACCTGCACCTGGGCGCGGTCAGCGGCGCCGACATCGCCCTGCGGCCCGAGGCGCTCGAGCGGCTGGCGGAGGCGCTGGCGCCGGCCGACCGGATCGTGCTCCTCGGGGACCTGCTCGAGATGCGCGAGCGCCCGCTCGCCGAGCTGCTCGACACGACGCGGCCGTTCTTTACGCGGCTCGCCGAGGCGGCGTCGGGCAAGCGGGTGACGCTCGTGGCCGGCAACCACGACCACGCCCTGGCCGAGCCCTGGCTCGCCCGCGAACGGCTGGCCGGCCGGGCGCTCGCCCCGGAGAACGAGTGGCCGGTCGCCGCCGGCGAGGGAGACGGCGCCGCCGGCCGGATCGCCTCGTGGCTCGGAGGGATCGAGCTGACGCTCGCGTACCCCGGGCTGTGGCTGCGTCCGAACGTGTACGCCACCCACGGCCACTATCTCGACCTCCATCTCACCGTGCCGCGGCTCGAGTCGATCGCGGCGTCGGCGATGGGCCGGATCACCGGACGGGGCAGCGACTGTCGCGGCGCCGCTGACTACGAGGCCGTCATGGCGCCGCTGTACGGCTTCTACGCCGGGCTGGCACAGGGTGCCTCGACCGCGGCGCTGGCGCGCGGCGGGACCATGTCGCGCAGCGTCTGGAGCCGCGCGACCGGTAACGGCGCGGTGGCGCGCATCCTGCTCGGGCGGATCACGATCCCGGGCGGCGTGGCGGCCCTCAACCGGCTCGGCCTCGGCCCCTTCAAGCCGCAGCTGAGCGGCGACGAGCTGCGCCGGGCCGGCCTGCTGGCGATGGGCCGCGTGGCCGAGGCACTGGCGCCCGGCGCCGAGCACCTGCTGTTCGCCCACACCCACCGGCCCGGTCCCCTGCCCGGCGACGAGGAGGCCGAGTGGACGACGCTGCCCGGGAGCCGCCTGTGGAACACGGGCAGCTGGTTCATCGAGCCGGCCTTCGTCGCGCAGCGGGCCGAGCGCAGCCCCTACTGGCCCGGGACGATCGTCTGGCTGGACGACAGCGGGCCGCCCCGGATCGAGAACGCGCTGAAGGGCTATGCTGCGGCGGTCGCGCCGAGCGCGTAGGCACCCTCGTCGAACTGGCGCGTCCGCTTCCGGAACGGCCACGTGAAGGTGGGCCAGAGCGAGGCGTTTCGCCCGTTGCGGTCGATGTAGTAGCTCGCGCAGCCGCCGCTCACCCAGACGGTCCCCTGCGTGAGCCGCTGCACCTCGGCGTTGTAGACCGCCTGCGCCTCGGGGCGGACCTCCACGCGGCGGGCGCCACGCCGGCGCATCGTGGCCAGCGCGTCGCCCACGTAGTCGACCTGGGACTCGATCATGAACACGATCGAGTTGTGGCCGAGCCCGGTGTTCGGTCCGACGAGCAGGAACAGGTTGGGAAAGCCCGCCACCGCGGCGCCCTTGTAGGCCTCCGGCGAGCCGCCCCAGACCTCGGCCAGGCTGCGTCCGTCGCGGCCGCGCACCATGCCGGCGATCGGGATGTCCGTGACGTGGAACCCGGTGCCGAAGATGATCGTGTCCACCCCGCGCTCGGTCCCGTCGCCGGCCACGACCGAGCGCGGCCGGACCTCCGTCAGCGCCTGGTCGATCATCTCGACGTTCGGCTGGGTCACCGCCGGATACCACTCGTCGGTCGGCAGGATGCGCTTGCAGCCGATCTCGTACCGGGGCGTCAGCTTCTCGCGCAGGCGCGCGTCCGGCACCTGGGCTCGCAGCTGGCGCAGCGCCAGCTTGGTGGCCAGCCGGCGCACGCGGCGGTGCCGGAACTGGAGCACGAACGACTCCCGCGCCCAGTAGATGCCGGCTCGCATCGCGAGCTGCGCCAGCGGCAGCCGCGAGTAGATCGCCCGCTCGACCCGGGTCATGCGCCGGTTCGGGTGCGGCACGACCCAGGGCGGGGTGCGCTGGAAAACGTGCAGGCGGCCGACCTTGGGCTGGATCGCGGGCACGAACTGGATCGCCGAGGCGCCGGTGCCCACCACCGCAACGCGCTCGCCGTCGAGGTCGTGGTCGTGGTCCCAGTCCGCCGAGTGGAAGGCAACGCCCTCGAACGAGTCGAGCCCGGGCACGTCGGGCAGCTTGGGCTCGCTGAGCGGTCCCTGCCCGCAGACCAGCACGTCCGCGGTCATGGACCCCTGCGAGGTCTCGAGCCGCCAGCGCCCCTCGGCCTCGTCCCAATCGGCCGACTCGAGCTCGGTACGGAAGCGCACGTGCGGCATGACGCCGAAGCGCCGCGCGACGTCGCGCAGGTAGTCGAGGATCTCCGGCTGCGGCGAGAACGTGCTCGACCACCTCGGGTTGGGCGCGAACGAGAACGAGTACAGGTGCGAGGGGACGTCGCAGCGGCAGCCCGGATAGGTGTTGTCGCGCCAGGTGCCGCCGATCTCGCCGGCGCGCTCGAGCAGGACGAAGTCGCGCTCGCCGTCCTTCAGCAGGCGGATCGCCATGCCGAGGCCGGAGAACCCGGAGCCGACGACCACCACGCGGTGGTGCGTCACGTGAACCTCCTCAGTCCGGGAAGCAGCAGCGCGACGATCCAGTCGGCCACCTCCTCGACGGGCACGTCCGGGTGCTCCCACATCCAGTGGGCGGCCCCCTCGTAGGCCGAGTTGACCGCGAACGCGACGGCCTCGAGCTCGAGCGGGTCGGTTCCCTCGGGCGCGATCTCCGCCATGAGCGTGCGGATCAGCTCTGCCTGGCTGCGGCGTACGGTCTGGGCCTGGTCGAGCAACGCGAGTCCGCGCGCACTCGGCCGAGCCGAGTGCTTGCGGCTGGGCCCCTGCATCCCCATCAGGTCCCACGCGACGCGGTTGTCGCGCGCGAAGCACAGGAACGCCATCCCGCCGGCACGCAGCCGAGCCTCAGGCTCGGTCTCCGAGCGAAACGCCCCCACGATGCTGACCGCCATGCGCTCGATCGCGCGATCGACACAGGCGCGGAACAGGCCGTCCTTGCTCTGAAACAGCTCGTAGACGACCGGCTTGGTCACGCCCGCCTGACGGGCCAGCTCCTCCATCGACGTGCCGGCATAGCCGCGCTCGGCGAACAGCGCCTCGGCCAGCTCGACCAGCTGCCGTTCGCGCACGGCGCGCGGGACGCGGCCATGCTTGAAGTGCTCTATGTGGGCGGCGGTCTCCACTTACCGCCGGTAGGTTACCAGGAGTAGGTCACGCCGTGGCGCGCTCGGCCTCCGGCGGTGCCTCGGCCTCGGCCCGCTCCTCCTCGGCCCCGCCCTTCGGCGGCTCCTTCGCCCACTCCTCGTCGAAGTCGACGCGCCACTTGCCCTCTTCGACCTGCTCCAGCTTGAGCTTCGCCCGGAAGGTGCGGCCGGAGCGGCCCCGGAATCCCGTGACCGCCTTCGCCGTGCGCCCCACGCCTGGGTCCTGGCCGGCCTCGCGCGACGCCCGCAGCGACTCGATCAGCTCCTTCGCCACCGCCACCGGCAGCGACTTGCCGGCCTTGCGCTTCCAGATCACGAAGCCGCAGCCGGGATCCTCCCTCGACCAGCACGAGTAGCCCTTGCGGTTCTCCGTGATCTCGCGCCCGCACACCGGGCATGGACCGAGCTTCGCGCGCTCGATCCGGACCCCCTTCAGCTTGTCGAGCTCCTGGACCGTCTCGGTCGTGAACTTGGCGATGTCGCTCATGAAGGCCGGCCGGGTGTCCTCGCCGCGCTCGATCAGCCCGAGCCGGTGCTCCCAGTCGCCGGTCAGCCCGGCGGAGGTGAGCGGGTGGCTGTTCAGGAGCCGGATCACCTGGATGCCCTTCTCGGTCGCCACCAATGCCCGGCCCTCGCGCTCGACGTAGCCGACGTCCACCAGCCGCTCGATGATCGCCGCCCGGGTGGCGGGGGTGCCGATGCCGGAGTCCTTCATCGCCTCGCGCAGCTCGGCGTCCTCCACCTCCTTGCCGGCGGTCTCCATCGCGGCCAGCAGCGAGGCGTCGGTAAAGCGGCGCGGCGGCTGGGTCTCCTTGCGAAGCGACTCGACCGAGAGCGTCTCGACCGCCTCGCCCTGCTCGAGCTTCGGCAGCAGCTGGTCGCCGCCCGAGTCCTCGTCGCCGCGCGGCTGCTCGGCCTCCTCGCCGTAGACGCCCTTCCACCCCGGCTCCACCAGGCGCCGGCCGCTGGTGCGAAAGACATGTTCCTCGACAGTCGTCTCGACCCGCGTGCGCTCGTAGACCGCCTCGGGGTGGAAGACCGCCAGGAAGCGCTTGGCCACCAGGTCGTAGACCTTCAGCTCGTCCTGGCCCATCCGGCCCAGGTCATGCTCGGAGCGGGTGGGGATGATCGCGTGGTGGTCCTGGACCTTCTTGTCGTTGACCACGCCCCCGAGCGGCAGCCTGTCGAGCCCCAGCACGTACTCCGACGCGCGCCGGTACCGCGGGTTGTGGCCCACGAGCGAGGCGGTGGGCTTGATCTCGGCGATCATGTCGCCGGTCAAAAAGCGCGAGTTGGTGCGCGGATAAGTGAGCGCCTTGTGCTCCTCGTACAGGCGCTGGGCCGCGCCCAGCGTGCGGCGCGCCGAGAACCCGTAGAGCGTGTTGGCGTGCCGCTGCAGCGAGGTCAGGTCGTACAGCAGCTGCGGCCGCTCGCGCTCCTCCTTGCGCTCGAGCTTCGTGATCTCGCCGGGGCGGTCCGTGCAGGCCTCGACGATCTTCGAGGCGTCGGCCTCGGACGGGAGCCGCCTGCCGCCCAGGTAGCGGCCCGAGTACGGGCGGCTCTGCGACGCTTCGAAGCGCGCCTCCACCAGCCAGTAGGGCTCGGGCTTGAAGGCGCGGATCTCCTCCTCGCGGCGGGCCACGAGGGCGAGCTTGGGCGTCTGCACGCGGCCGAGCGAGACGGCGCCGTCGAACGCCGCGCGCAGGCGGATGCTGGCCGCGCGGGTGGCGTTCATGCCGACCACCCAGTCGGCCTCGGAGCGCGAGCGGGCGGCCGCCTCGAGCGGCTTCATCTCGTCGGCGTCGCGCAGGTGCCCGAAGGCCTCGCCGATCGCCTTCTTGGTCATCGACGAGAGCCACAGGCGCCGCACCGGCTTCTTTACCTTGGCGGTGTCGTAGACGTAGGCGAAGATCAGCTCGCCCTCACGACCGGCGTCGCAGGCGTTGACGATGTAGTCGACCTCGGGGTCGGCCATCAGCTTGTGGATCGCCCGCAGCTGCTTGGCGGCGCGCTCGTCGTTGGGCACGAGCTTGAACTCGTCGGGGATGATCGGCAGGTCCGCGAAGCGCCACTTCTTGAGCTTCGGGTCGTAGGCGTCGGGCTCGGCCAGGCCGACCAGGTGACCCACCGCCCAGGTGACCACGTAGCCGTCCCCGACCAGGTGGGTCTTCTCCTTTGCCTGCTTGATGGATCCCGGCAGCGCCGCCGCCAGATCGCGGGCTACGGAGGGCTTCTCGGCGATGACTAGGGTCTTGCCCATCACTCTCCAGGGTACGCAGGTAGGTGTTCACGACGCCACCGGGTGGTGGCTGGGGGAGGCCGGAACGGTAGAGGCTCGGCCGGAGCTTGACCGGTCGATCGACGCCGACGTGGTTGTCATCGGCGGCGGCTACACCGGCATGTGGACCGCGTGGCACCTGCTCGAGGCGGGCGTCGCGGTGGCCCTGCTGGAGGGCGGGCTGTGCGGGCACGGGCCGAGCG
>JBOGXT010000622.1:0-6142 GCA_050694635.1 Thermoleophilaceae bacterium | reverse complement strand
GCCCGGTGGTGTAGGGCGACTTGAGGTCGGCGAAGTCGGCGACCTCCTCCAGTGCGGCGTCGAGGTCCACTCCGGACAGCTGGGCGGCCAGAGCGGGCTCATCGGCGACCACGGCCTCCCACCCCGTCGCCTCGTCGATTCCGCCGAACAGCGCCTCCGCGTTGTCGCAGACGTGCTCGGCCAAGCCCGGGTCGAACTGCCCCCCGGCGCGCCGGCCCGCAACCTCCACGGCCGCCTCGATCCCGCCGAGCCGACGGAAGACCTCGAGGATGTCGGCCAGCACCACGATCCGCGCCGGCAGCGCTATCCGCTCGCCCTTCAGCTTGGCCGGGGTGCCCTTGCCGTCCCAGCGCTCGAACACCTGCTGCAGGCAGTCGCGCACATCCGGTCCCAACCCGAGCCGCATCGCGAACTGGCCCGCGATCACGCAATGCGTCATCTCCATCGCCGCCACCACCCGGCCTCCGGAGCCGACCAACGATCCGAGCAGGCGCGCCCGGCGCCACGGCGACTCGCCACGGCCGACGTGACTCAAGACGAAGGTGGCCATCGGGAGACCGACCGCATCGATGGTATGCGACCCCTCCCGCACGGCGATGTCGTCGCCGAACCACGCCGCCTGCTCGTGCGAGTCGGCATGACAACCCAGCCAGGCGAGCAATGCCACGTAGTAGACAACCGCCCGCTCGGACTCGTCGAGGCCGACGTCCTCGGCGATCCGCAACCCGAGCACGCAGGAGCGCAGGATGTGCTCCATCGGCTGGCCAAGGCCGAGGTCGGTGGCCAGCGACAGCGAGGCCACCAGCTCGGCGAGCCGGACCTGGGATGGATGGGCCACCCGTTCCACGCTCTTGTGAGCATTCCCCACGCCAGCCACGGCCGCAAGCCGACCTTAGCTTCCGTTGATCCCCGCCCGAGGGGGTGAGAGGATCGAACTTCCCCATCCGCGTGCGAGGAGGAAGCGATGGCCGAGGTTCCACGTTGGCGGCTCGTTGGCGACTGGTTCGACGTCTGCAGGTGCAGGGTTCCCTGCGGCTGTACGTTCGCCCAGGCACCGGACGAGGGACAATGCGACGGCATCCTCGCCTGGCACGTGCGCGAGGGAAGCTACGGCGACGTGACGCTTGACGGCCTGAATGTCGTTGCAGTGGGCTCGTTCGAGGGAAACATCTGGGCGGGTGAAGCCAAACCGGCCATGGGCTTCTTCATCGACGAGCAGGCCGACGAGCCCCAGCGCGAGGCGCTGCGGACCATCTTCGCCGGGGAGGCGGGTGGATGGCCTGCCGGCTTCGCCCAGTTGATCGACGAGGTACGCGGCATCGAGTACGCGCCGATCCGGTTCGAGATTGCCGATGACCTCGGCGGCTGGCGCGTCGAGGTCCCAGGGAAGGCCAGAGGCAGCGCCGAGGCACTGGTGGGGCCGACGAGCCCGCCGGGAACGCGGGTCGAGGTCCACAACGCCCCCGGCGCGGAGGTCGGCCCCGGCCAAGTCGCCACCTGGGCCACCGCCAAGGAGGACGAGGTGGAGGCGTTCGGGTTCAAGTGGAGCTGGCCCGGGCGATCCAGCAAGCACTTCCCGTTCGACTGGTCCGGGCCGGACGAGGGGTGAGAGAATCGGCTGACCGGCAATCCTCTCGCGGAAGGAGGCGGCAGTGGCCTGGAAACTCGAGGGGACGTACTTCGAGAGCTGTTCGTGCGAGGTCGTGTGTCCGTGTATCGCCTCGCTCGCCCTCGGCGCGGACTACGACCGCTGCCGGGTGACGCTCGTCTTCAACGTTACGGATGGCGAGGTCGACGGTACGGACGTGAGCGGAGTCACCCTCGAATGAGCAGGCGGAGAAGCTCGGTGCGGTCTTCGGCGGGCAGCTCGGGGGGCCGATGGAGGGACTCGTGCCGCTGATCGGCGAGAACCTCGGCCTGGAACGGGCGCCGATCGAGGTGCGCGAGGAGGGGCTCCGGCACAGCGTCAAGATCGGCGACGCCGTCGACATCGAGATCGAGGACGTCGTCCCCTTCGGTGTGGAGTCGGGCGAGCCGGCCCGCCTGACCGGCATCTTCCATCCGGCCAGCTCCGAGCTGACCATCTCGAAGGCGGCACGCGCGCGCGTCAACGCGTTCGGGATCGAGTACGAAGGCAAATCCGGCTTTTCGGCTTCGCGTTTCGCTTGGGCCGCGTGATTTGAGCGCGATCGGGTCATCGCCGGCCGCCGCGCAACAGTCCGGCCGCCGCACGGGCCTGGCGCCGGCGCTCGACGCGGCGCGCGCCCGGCTGGGCCTCATCGCGCTGCTCTTCGCCCTCGCGGCGGTGGCGTGGTGGTCGACGGCCGACCGCATGCAGGGGATGGACGACGGACCCGGCACCGAGCTCGGGGCGCTCGGCTGGTTCCTGGGCGTCTGGCTCGTGATGATGGCCGCGATGATGTTCCCGTCGGTATGGCCGACGGTCGCCCTCTACGCCCACATGGCGCGGCGCAAGGCGCGCGCCGCGCCGCTCGTGTTCGCGGCCGGCTATATCGCGACGTGGACGGCGGCAGGCCTGGTCGCCTACGGGGTCTTCGCCCTCGGGCGCACCCTGCTCGGGGATCAGCTCGCCTGGGACAACGCCGGTCGGTGGCTCGCGGGCGGCACCCTCGTCGTGGCGGCCACCTACGAGCTCACGCCGCTGAAGGACGTCTGCCTGGCCAAGTGCCGCAGCCCGATCGGCTTCCTGATCAGCGCGTGGCGCGACGGGCTGTGGGGTGGCTTCAACATGGGAGCGCGGCACGGAGCCTGGTGCGTCGGCTGCTGCTGGGCGCTGATGGCGTCGCTGTTCGCGCTCGGCGCGATGAGCCTCGCCTGGATGGCGTTCGTCGCGGCGCTGATCGCCCTCGAGAAGACCTTGCCGTGGCGGCGCACCGTGACCTACGCGACCGCCGCGCTCCTGCTCTGCCTCGGGATCGCGCTGCTCGCCGCCCCGGGGGAAGTTCCCGGCCTGACGCTTCCCGGCAGCGGCGGAATGATGGACACCGCCGGCGGCACCATGGACGCCCCCGGCGGGGCGGACGGCATGCGAACGCGCTAGAAGGCACGAGCGCGGAACTCGAAAGGCCCCGCTTTGGCGGCTCGTCGAGTGCGCCCAGGGAGACTCGAACTCCCACCCCGCATAAGCAGGACAAGGCCCTCAACCTTGGCGGCGGCGCGTGCTACTCGTCCGTGCCGCACTCCCATGAGCCTCGTGTTCGCGCCGGCAGACGACCTGGACACATCTCCCTGAGCGTCTGTTGTCACAGCGTTGTCACACAGGTCGGCAGATCCGCCTGTTCCCGACGGCATGATTCGCGGTCGTGTCTGCTACCGAAGACAAGGCTCCCGACGCTGGCGCGGGCTACGAGCTCGCCTTCAATGAGGGCGTGCGGGCGCTCTCAGAGCAGCAGGTAGTGATCGACAGCTTCAGAACACGCTCCGGGCTCCTGCTCTCAGGTGCCGCAATCGCGACGTCGTTCCTCGGCCAGGCAGCTCTCGATCGTGGCACCACCTTCTTCACGTGGCTTGCGATCGCGCTGTTCGCGACGCTGGGCGCTGCTGTCATCGCGATTCTGTGGCCGCGCAACGACTGGGAGTATGCGATCCGCCCGGAGCTACTGATCGCCAACTACATCGAACATCCCGAGCCGCTATCTCTCGAACAGATCCATCGTGACCTCGCCCTCCACATGGACCGCAGCTACCTTCGCAACCGAGGGCAGCTCTTGCGACTGGTATGGCTGTTTCGCGCGGCGTCCATCCTGCTGACGATCGAGGTCGTCGCTTGGGTAGTCGACCTGGTCGTCCAAGCGTAAGCTCTAGGTGATGAGTGCGAAGGCACCCCACGGAGGCGCACCGGCCGGCGGTTCTCAGCCGCGTCCGGCTCCGCGTCCCGAGCCGATACGACCGAGTCCGATTTCGCCCGAGACCAGGGGAGGATCGAACGGCGAGCGGTAGTAGTGCCTCGACCTGAAGCTCGCGGGCTGCTGGGGAACACCAGTAAGGCGTAGCCATGCTCCGGCTGCCGGACCGCTGGCCGCTCGAGTGGGCTACAGCACGAATCCCCAAGTCCGGCCAGCGCTCCTCCGCAGCACGTCGTGCGCACGTGGGTCAGTCGGCCGGCCTCACGACATCGGCCACGTACGCCCGCTCCCCCTCCGGAAGATCGCAGCGGCGGCCACGCATCTCCACCAGGTCGCGGCGCTGCAGATAAGGGTGGCCGGCGCGTCGAAAGCCGACGATCTCGGTGTTCGTGACCAGGTTTCTGAGACAGCTTACGTTCGCCGACTCGCAGTGGCACTCCGTCAGTGATCGGCGTGCGCAGCACCGTCCCCCTGAGTCGGAAGCGCCCGGAGCATCGGCGTGGACGCACCGGGTGGCGGTGCAGGGGATGACTAGCCAGCACCCGAAAAGAAGCCCGGAGCGAAGTAGATCGTGCGCTTGCCGCGAGGCTCTCCCTCACGAGCGACCGCGAGAGCGGGCGGCACGGTCGCGACCCGCCGTACGGTCACCTGCCGGCCCTCGTCGCCGGGCGTACAAGCCGGCACGACACCCCGTCCCAGAACGCCTCCACGGGGCGCCTTCATCGCAACACCGAGGTATAGGGTCTGGTTCCACGTAACCGCAGCGGCGCACGAGGAATCCGTTCCACGCGAGTCACCACAGCCGATAGCCACGAGGCTCGCGACAGTCAAAGTCAAGAGTGAGACGTGCTTGGCCATCACTTCGACCGTCCCGCTCATCGCTCTCGCGCCCGCTGCGCCGCTCTACCCTTGCATCGCGGGCTGCTTAGCGGACCTGGCTCTCAGCCGACGGCACGGTGCCAATCGTTGTAAGCGCAACAGTGGGAACACTCTCAACGTTCCCATGAGGGTCCGCACCGAACGGCGGCCCCGCCTACGAGTCCAGCAAAGGTTTGAGTTTGCAGGCCTTCCAGTGCGCCCAGGGAGACTCGAACTCCCACCCCGCATAAGCAGGACAAGGCCCTCAACCTTGCGCGTCTACCAATTCCGCCACAGGCGCTTGGAGCGCTGAGTATAGACCCGGGGTGGCGGCGTCTTGATGCGTGGAGGGGTGCCCACTTGATGCCGTCCGGCGGGCCGGGTAGTCTGCGAACACATGTTCGGATCACCGCACATCACCGGTCCTCAGGGGAGGTCTCGATGGTCGAGTTGAGCCTGACCAAGCGCCAGCAGGAGATCTTCGACTTCGTCAAGCAGTACGTCAGCGAGCACGGCTATCCGCCCACCGTCCGGGACATCGGGAAGGCGATCGGGCTTGCCTCGTCGTCCACCGTCCACGCGCACCTGGCCAACCTGGAGAAGCTCGGGGTGCTGCGCCGCGATCCGACCAAGCCGCGCGCGATCGAGGTGCTCAAGGACAAGGCCAGGCAGGTGGTCACGCCCGCCGGGCTGCCCGTCGTGGGGCAGGTCGCGGCCGGCCAGCCGGTGCTGGCCGACGAGAACATCGAGGAGTACGTCCCCGTGCCGGGCATCGCCGGTGGCGACGACGGCGAGTTCGTCCTGCGGGTCAAGGGCGACTCCATGAAGGACGCCGGCATCCTCGAGGGCGACTTCGTGATCGTCCGCCGCCAGGAGACCGCCGGCGACGGCGACATCGTCGTGGCGCTCGTCGGCGAGGAGGCGACCGTCAAGCGCTTCTTCCGGGAGAACGACCACGTGCGCCTTCAGCCGGAGAACGAGGCCATGGAGCCGATCCGCACCCGCGAGGCGCAGGTGCTCGGCCGCGTGGTCGGGTTGTGCAGGAGGGTCTCATGAGCACCGCGCTGATGGAATCGCCACAGTCGCTGTTAGCCGGGACTAGCCGGAACCGGCCGGCGGACGGTCGCGGCATCACGCTCGAGGAGCTGCTCGAGAGCTCCTGGCGCGCCGCACAGGCCGAGGGCCTGGCGGAGTGCCCGGTGTGCCACGCGACCATGCGCGCCGAGGACGGCGCCGCGCGCTGCTCGGGCTGCGGCTCGACGCTTACCTGAGCCGCACCTACACTTGGAGTCTGCCGGCCGAGCAGCCGCGGGGAGGTCGGGGAGAAAACCGGCCCCTCGAGGAAAGTCCGGACACCGCAGGGCGGGGTGGTCGGGGAACCGACCCGGGGAAACCCGCGGGACAGTGCCACAGAAACA